>SSGY01000050.1 GCA_008017145.1 Neisseriales bacterium | reverse complement strand
GTGTTTATTTTGCTAGACCTTATTGTTCAACAGATAAAGCATTAGTAGAAAATCACAATAGACTAATCAGGAACTTTGTTCCTAAAGGAACTGATTTCAAGACGATACCAAATGAATATTGGGCTTGGATTCAGGATTGTTTAAATAATCGTCCGCGAGAGAAATTTGGATTTAAAACTCCAAATGAGATGGTAGCTCAAGAACTTGTTTCTTGGTGCAATTAGTTTCTGCGGATGCAAAGAAATAAGTTCTTTACTTCAACAATTAGGCTATCCTGACACAGAGCATTTTGTAGAAGATAAAATTAAATTTCTGTTGGAGCATCCAGACGAAGAACTTTTAACATGTAAATTTAATGGTAAAATCGTTGCATTAATTTCTCTACATTTTATTCCTCAGCTTGCATTAAGAGGAGACTTTGCAAGAATTAGCTATTTTGCAGTAAATGAAAATTTTAGAAGTGGTGGCATAGGTAGAAAACTTGAAGAATATTGTGTTGAGCTTGCTAAAGCAAGAGAATGTGATCGAATAGAAGTCCACTGTCATTCTAGGAGAACTAAAGCGCATGAATTTTATTATAGGCAAGGATACGTTGAATCGCCTAAGTATTTAGTTAAATTGCTGTAAGTCGTAACTATAATAATTACAAAATGAAGAAACATGACCTGAGTTCAAGTGCGAAATGCAAAGAAATAGATAAACTATAGCTTGTATTTCGCACTTGAACTCAGGTATGCTATTTAGTTTGAAATAGCTTAAACCAAATTACGTAGATAATAACTATGCTAAAATCACGCTGAATAACGTTTATCGGAGATTAGACGCATGGAGAAGTTAATTGTCGCCAACTGGAAGATGAATGGAGAGTTGTCGAAAGTCAACGCTGATTTGGGCTACTATGCCCATTTACCCGAGACGAATAAGCCGAATGTAATTCTTGCGCTACCTTATTTATACATTGTTTGGGCTAAACAAAAGCTTTTGGTTAACTCACACATTAAGATTGCCGCACAGGATTTAAGTCACTATCGTAATTGTGGCGCTTATACAGGTAAGATAAATGGGAGCATGCTTAAAGATGCAGGGGTTGATTATGTAATCATTGGTCACTCAGAACGTCGAACGCTAATGGGAGAGAATGGTGCGATTTTGATCCATAAAGTACGCAATGCATTTGATAGTAATTTAGTTCCTATTTTATGTGTTGGCGAGCCTCTGAGTGCGCGTGAGGATGGTAGCTATCTACAATTTGTTGAGTTGCAGCTATCGGGTCTTGAGGAAATTGAGCAAATGAAGGAAATCATAATCGCATATGAACCGTGTTGGTCAATAGGTACAGGTAAGGTTGCAACCCTTGAGCAAATTGCCGAAGTTATTGCATTTATCAATCGTTATATGCAAAAACGCTTCAATTATGCTAAAATAACTCTTTTGTATGGCGGTAGCGTAACTAGTCAGAATGCAGGTGAAATCCTGAATATTCCTAGTGTTGGTGGTGTACTAGTAGGTGGAGCCTCCCTTAAGGTTGCTGATTTTACGGCGATCTGTGAGCAAATCTAGTAGCTAAGTTGTTGATTTTAAAAATTTTATTGATTTGTGAGTTTTATGGAAATCTTAAATACAATTTTGTGGATTGTAATGATTATTTCGGCAGTTGCGATTGTTATTTTAGTATTATTGCAACAAGGTAAAGGTGCTGATGCGGGTGCTACTTTTGGTTCTGGAGGTTCATCGTCATTGTTTGGAGCCTCAGGGTCAGCCAATTTTTTGAGCCGTTCAACGGCGATTTGCGCGGCAGTGTTCTTTGCTGCAACATTGACCTTGGTAGTTACTTCAAGCAAAGGTAAAGTTGGCGATTTGGGCGTTATGGCAAATATGAGTAGTATGAATGGCAAATCTGTTGCCAGTAAACCAGTTGCGAGCCAGTCTGCAGGGGTAGCAAATGCAAGTGCTCCGGCTAAAAAAACTGGAAATCAAATTCCTGAATAAAGTAAGTTTATTGCCGACGTGGTGAAATTGGTATACACGCTACCTTGAGGTGGTAGTGGTCGTGAGGCTGTGTGGGTTCGAGTCCCGTCGTCGGCACCATTTTAGAGTTTTTTGAGGGCATTTTATGGTCGCTAGTTTATATTTTCCGATTTTGTTTTTTATGTTATTGGCTTGCTTGATGGGGTCAGCAATGATGATTGCTGGGCGTGTTTTAGGTCGTCATAAGCCAGATTTGCAAAAAAACTCTCCTTATGAATGCGGTTTTGAAGCGTTTGAAGATGCTCGGGTTAAATTTGATGTTCGCTATTATTTGATTGCGATTCTTTTTATTTTATTTGATCTGGAAATTGCCTTTTTACTTCCTTGGGCTTTGGTGTTTAAAGCTTTGGGGATGTATGGGTTTATTGTAATGTCAATCTTTCTGGCTATTTTAATTGCCGGATTTATTTATGTTTGGAAAAAAGGAGCGCTAGAGTGGGAATAGATGGCGTATTAAAAGAAGGCTTTGTTACCACCACAGCTGATAAGCTAATTAATTGGGCGCGTACAGGCTCTTTATGGCCAATGACATTTGGTTTGGCTTGCTGTGCGGTCGAAATGATGCATATTGGTGCGGCGCGTTATGACTTGGATCGCTTTGGCGCGGTTTTCCGTCCATCGCCACGTCAATCTGATGTAATGATTGTGGCTGGTACATTGTGTAATAAAATGGCACCAGCGTTACGTAAAGTTTACGACCAGATGCCTGAACCTCGCTGGGTAATTTCAATGGGGTCATGTGCTAATGGTGGTGGTTATTATCATTATTCTTACTCCGTAGTACGTGGTTGTGACCGCATTGTGCCAGTTGATATTTATGTTCCTGGTTGTCCTCCAGCTGCTGAAGCCTTATTATATAGTATTATTCAGTTACAGAATAAAATTCGTCGTGAATCTACGATTGCCAGAAAGAGTGCCTAATGAAAAAGATTGAACAACTTGAGTTAGCTCTTACAGAAACCGTTGGTGAAATCTATAGTAATTTATATAAATTCAAAGATCAAGAAATAACCCTTGAAGTTACGCCTGAGCATTTGATTGAACTAATGAGTACACTTGCCAAAAATGAACGTTTGGCATTTGCTCAATGTCAGGATGTTTGTGGTATTGATTATTTGACTTACAGAGATCAACAGGATGAGAAGCCTGCTGATGCATTAAGATTTGCGGTGGTCTACCATTTGCTGTCGGTTAAGCATAACTGGCGGGTTAGGGTTAAATGTTTTGCGACCAATAATGAATTTCCGGTTGTGCCTTCAGTTGTTGAAATTTGGAGTTCTGTGAATTGGTTTGAGCGTGAAGCTTTTGATTTATATGGAATTGTATTTGATGGACATCCTGACCTACGTCGGATTTTAACTGACTATGGTTTTATTGGACATCCATTTAGAAAAGATTTCCCTCTATCTGGTTATATGGAAATGCGTTATGACGAAGAACAAAAACGTGTAATTTACCAGCCAGTTACTATTGAACCGCGTGAAATAACACCACGCACTATTCGTGAGGAGCACTACGGTGGCAGAAATTAAGAACTACACCCTGAACTTTGGACCTCAACATCCATCGGCTCATGGTGTATTACGTTTAGTTTTGGAACTTGATGGTGAGGTGATTCAGCGTGCAGACCCACATATTGGTTTATTACATCGCGGAACTGAAAAATTAGCAGAGCATAAAACTTATTTGCAAGCGTTGCCGTATATGGATCGTCTAGATTATGTGTCTATGATGTGTAATGAACATGCTTATTGTCTTGCTGTTGAGCGTCTAACAGGTGTTGATGTACCTGAGCGTGCGCAATATATCCGTGTCATGTTTGCAGAAATTACTCGTATTTTAAACCACTTAATGTGGATTGGTGCGCATGCATTGGATATCGGTGCTATGGCGGTGTTTTTGTACGCTTTCCGTGAGCGTGAAGACCTGATGGATTGTTATGAAGCTGTTTCTGGTGCGCGGATGCATGCGGCGTATTTTCGTCCTGGTGGTGTATACCGTGATTTGCCTGAAACTATGCCACAATATACAGAATCAAAAATTAGAACTAAAAAACAATTAGCCGCACGGAATAAAACCCGTCAGGGCAGTTTATTGGATTTTATTGCTGATTTTGCCAAGCGTTTTGATGGTTGTGTTGATGAATATGAAACGCTTATTACTGATAATCGGATTTGGAAACAAAGAACGGTTGATATTGGCGTGGTAACTGAAGAGCGCGCGCTTAATTTAGGCTTCTCTGGTCCAATGCTACGTGGGTCAGGTGTTGCTTGGGATTTACGCAAAAAACAACCGTATGATGTGTATGCTAAAATGGATTTTGACATTCCGGTTGGCAAGGGTGGCGATTGTTACGATCGTTACTTAGTGCGAGTTGCTGAGATGCGTGAATCTAACAAAATTATTAAACAGTGTGTAGCTTGGTTGAGGGATAATCCAGGTCCAGTAATTACGGATGATCATAAAATCGCACCACCAAGTCGTGAAAAAATGAAACACGGGATGGAAGATTTAATTCATCATTTTAAATTATTTACCGAAGGGATGAGAGTTCCTGAAGGCGAAGTTTATGCTGCGGTAGAACATCCTAAAGGTGAGTTTGGAGTGTATATGGTTTCAGATGGTGCTAATAAGCCGTATCGTTTAAAAATTAAAGCTCCTGGTTACGCACATTTGGCGGCTTTAGATGAAATGAGCCGCGGGCATATGATTGCCGATGTGGTAGCAATTATTGGAACGCAAGATATTGTATTCGGTGAGGTGGATAGATAATGTTATCGCTTGAATCATTAAAACAAATTGATGCCGAACTAGCCAAGTATCCGGCAGAGCGTCGTCGTAGTGCAATTATGTCAGCATTGAGAATTGCCCAAACTGAGTTGGGTTGGTTGTCGACTGATACAATTGCCTATGTTGCAGATTATGTAAAAATTCCAGCTACACAAGCAATGGAAGTTGCAACATTTTACGGTATGTATAATCTAAAACCAGTTGGTAAGTATAAATTAGCGGTATGTACCAATCTTCCATGCGCATTGCGTGGTGGAGTTAATACTGCGGAATACCTATTGGAAAAATTGAATATTGCAAAACTAGGCGGAACTAGTGCCGATGGTAAATTTACCGTTATTGAAGCAGAGTGCCTTGGTGCCTGTGGTGATGCTCCGGTATTACTACTTAATAACCATAAAATGTGCAGTTTTATGACACCTGAAGCGATTGATAAACAATTGTCAGAATTGGTATAAGTGCTAAAGTTAGTTATTGCTCTTGCTCTATCTAGTGTGAGCGTGCTGTGTTATGCGTTGGATGGGTTTTATCTTGGAGGAGGAGTTGCATTAAATCAGACTTCCTCAGATAATATTTATAAAACATATTACGCACCAGATGGTTCTGGTGATGCAGTTGGTTCGTATTTGGGTAATCAGAGTAAAAATTCAGTTGGTACCTATTTCAGTGGGGGCTACCAGTTTAATGATTATTTTGCAACTGAGGTCAGTTTTTTGTGGTCGAATAATCAGGTATATCAACCATCGCCTCAGAACACCGGAAATAAGACTTTTTTGGGTTCACAGAATTTGCTAGCAGCGAATGCGTTATTTCTGTATCCTTTTACTGATTGGTTTGATTTAAAGGTACGGGGTGGTATAGCTTTCGAGCGCGCCACTATGACCGATTATGTAGGTAGCCCTATGACAGATGGTTTTACTTCTGTGTTAGGCATTGGTGGAGCTTTTTATATTTTTAAACATATTTCTTTAGATTTAGATTATATTAACTATGGCTTATTATTACCGCTAAATTTACATTATAATGAAAATGGTAATAATGTTGTTGGTGGAAATCCGCCGGCTAATGCTGCAACGGTAGAAAATAATGATTTAGTATTAAGTGTTAATTATCATTTTTAATCGAAGTTTATCGTAATAGTATTAGAGTTTTGGAGCATTTATGGCAATTTTTGAAAAAGGCGTAATTTTCGCCGGTGTTGACACTAGTGATTCTGCTTGTTGGCGCTTAGATGAATATCTCAAACGAGGCGGATATCAGGCATTAAAAAGAATTTTGGCGGAAAAAATCACACCCGAAGATGTAATTAATGAGATGAAAACTTCTGGATTGCGTGGGCGTGGTGGAGCAGGATTTCCTACTGGTTTAAAATGGAGCTTTATGCCACGAACTATGCCAGGTCAAAAGTATATCATGTGTAATAGTGATGAAGGTGAACCCGGTACGTTTAAAGATCGTGATATCTTGGACTTTAATCCTCATGCAGTTATTGAAGGCATGATTATTGCGGGTTACTCAATTGGTGCATCTGCTGGATACAATTACATACACGGTGAAATTTTTGAAATTTACCAAAAATTTGAAGCAGCATTAGCAGAAGCTCGCGCTGCAAATTTGCTCGGGAATAATATTCTTGGCTCAGGTTTTGACTTTGAATTGCATGCACATCACGGTTATGGTGCGTATATTTGTGGTGATGAGACAGCTTTATTAAATTCAGTTGAAGGCCGTAAGGGTCAACCACGGTTTAAACCACCATTTCCTGCTGGGCACGGTCTGTATGGTAAGCCAACGACAATTAATAATACCGAATCATTAGCCTCAGTACCTTTTATTTTACGTGATGGTGGTCAAACCTTCATGGAGCAAGGTATCCCAAACAATGGTGGTACTAAGCTTTTCTCAGTATCTGGTCATGTTGAGCGTCCAGGAAATTTTGAAGTTCCTCTAGGTACGCCGTTTAGTAAATTGCTAGAAATGGCTGGAGGTATGCGTGGCGGTAAAAAACTAAAAGCAGTTATTCCTGGTGGTTCATCTGCTCCGGTATTACCCGCGGACATCATGATGGAATGTACCATGGATTATGACTCAATAGCTAAAGCTGGTTCTATGCTTGGTTCAGGCGCAGTAATAGTGATGGATGAAGATATTTGTATGGTAAAAGCCTTAGAGCGCTTGTCTTACTTCTATCATGAAGAAAGCTGTGGACAATGTACGCCTTGTCGTGAGGGTACTGGCTGGTTATACCAAATTGTTCATCGAATTGAAACTGGTCATGGGCGTGCTGGAGATCTTGAGTTGTTAGACAGTATTGGTAATCAAATGGCTGGGCGTACAATTTGTGCTTTATCTGATGCCGCGGTATTTCCTGTACGAAGCTTTACCAAACATTTCAGACATGAGTTTGAGTATCATATCGAACACGGTAAATGTCTGGTAAATCACCGCTGGTGCTAATTATATTAACAGGAAAAAGTAATAATGATTGAATTTGAATTAGACGGTAAGACCGTCAGTGCCAAGCCAGGTTCAACGATACTTGAGGTGGCGTTGCAAGAAGGAAAATATATTCCGCATTTTTGCTACCATAAAAAATTATCGATTGCCGCAAATTGTCGGATGTGTTTGGTAGAAGTTGAAAAAGCACGTGGTCCAGCACCAGCCTGTGCAACGCCAATTACAGAAGGTATGAAAGTGCATACTTGTTCTAAAATGGCAGTTGAAGCACAGCAAGGTGTGATGGAATTTTTATTAATTAACCATCCTCTAGATTGTCCAATTTGTGATCAGGGTGGCGAGTGCCAGTTACAAGATTTGGCTGTTGGTTATGGTCGTAGCACGAGTCGTTTTGAAGAAGATAAACGCGCTGTGGTAGATAAAGACCTTGGTCCATTAGTAAAAACGACTATGACCCGCTGTATCCACTGTTCGCGGTGCGTGCGCTTTACGGATGAAATTGCAGGGTTCCAAGAATTAGGTATGAGTTATCGCAATAATCACGTGGAAGTAATGCCGTTTATTGGTAAAACGGTTGATAGCGAACTATCAGGTAATATTATTGATATTTGTCCTGTTGGTGCTTTAACTTCTAAACCATTTAGAGATACAGCTCGTTCATGGGAATTGTCGCGTCGTAAGTCAATATCGCCACATGATGCATTGGGCAGCAATATTCAAGTACACGTGGATAAATACCATAAAGTAGTTCGCGTATTACCATTGGAAAACGATGCCATAAATGAGTGCTGGTTATCAGATCGCGATCGTTTTAGTTATGAAGGCTTGTATCACGAAGAACGGGTTACAGAACCAATGATTAAACAAGATGGTAAGTGGATTAAAGTTGATTGGGAAACCGCTCTTAATTACGCGGCGAAAAGTATCAATGGTGTGAAAATGGATCATGGAAGTGATGCCATAGGTGTGTTAGCTTCTGCTATTTCAACTACCGAAGAATTACACCTATTACAAAAAATGATGCGTGGTATTGGTGTAAATAACCTTGATTATCGTCTAGGGCAACAAGATTTTAGCTTAGATGGTAAGCAAGAGGGTGTTAATTACCTTGGTAGTAGTATTGCTGATTTCGCAGCGAATAAATCAATTTTAGTTATTGGTAGTATGTTGCGTGAAGAGCAACCTTTGTTGGCTCAGCGTTTACGTCAAGCTGCAAAACATGATCGTGAAATACATCTTGTAAGTCTGAAACAAGAAGATGTTAAAATCAAATTAAGCTCACAAATAACCGTTGACCCTCGTAAGTTTGCCTTGGTTTTAGGTAAAATTTTAAAAGCAGCGTGTAAACTAAGTGGTAAGACTAGTTCAATTGATCTAAGTCAAATAGAGCCTTGTGAACAAACTCAAGCTATTGCTGAGAGCTTGTTAAAAAATAATGGTCATATTGTACTGGGAAGGATTGCTCGTTCTTTGGCTGATTATGGGCAGTTATTGATTTTGAGTAATGAGATCGCTGCTGTAGTCGGTGGTAAGAGTGGTATTTTGCCTGACTTGGCAAATGAATTAGGCGCTCAATTAGTGGGCTTTACGCCGTACCGTGCAGCATTTAATGGTTATTTCACTAAAGGTCTTAATGCTCGTCAAATGCTTGAAAATCAACGTAAAGCATATGTGTTATTAAATACTGAGCTTGAACGTGATGCGTATAATACTCAATTGGCATTGGCTGCACTTAATAAGGCTGATACAGTGGTTGTCATGTCAGCTTACATTAATGAAGACATGTTGCAATATGCCGATGTGATTTTACCAATTACGCCATTTACTGAAACAGCAGGTTCATATGTTAATATGCAAGGAACTTGGCAAATGTTTAATGGTGTAACTCGTCCACTTGGCGATTCTAAACCTGCTTGGAAAGTTATTAGGGTTTTGGGAAATAAATTTAACTTAGATGGTTTTGAGCAAGATAGTATTGAAGATGTTCGTTCAGAGCTGAATGGGTTAAAAGATACTAGTAGCTACTTAAATAACAATGCCAAATTTGACTCATTTGCAGTTAGTTTACCAACTATTACTGGTTTAGTTCGTTTTGGAATTACGGGTATTTATTCTGGTGATAGCATTGTTCGTCGTGCTACTTCGTTGCAGCAAACGGCATGGGCAAAATTGCCTATGTTAGCTATAAGCAATCAGTTAGCAAGTAAGCTGAATCTGATTGATGGTAATGAAGTCGTAGTTAAACAGTCACATGCGCAGAACAAATATAATGTTGCAGTGTCTGAGACGGTCGCCAGTGATGTTGTATTACTAGCAAAAGATCATAGTAGCATTAATTTTGCCGGTAGCTATGATGCTATTGAACTTAACGCGTAGTAAGGATAGTCAAAATGATGGATTTATTACAACATTATTTAGGTCAGAATTTAGGCTACGCTGTATGGTACCTGATTAAAGCAGTTATTGTTATTGTGCCACTAACATTGGTTGTGGCGTATGTTACTCTGGCTGAACGTCGGATTTTGGGTTTCATGCATGCGCGGATTGGTGCCAACCGGGTTGGTCCACAAGGGGTATTACAACCTTTTGCTGATTTGTTGAAGTTTGTCTTTAAAGAGATTATTATTCCAGCTAAAGCTTCGAAAGCAGTGTTTTTCTTAGCTCCTGCGGTAATTTTAATTTGTGCATTGGCGACTTGGGCAGTAGTACCATTTAGCCCTGAGCTTTATTTTACCAATGTTAATGCTGGTGTACTCTATGTTACTGCAATTGGTTCATTAGGAATCTATGGAATTATCCTAGCTGGTTGGGCTGGAAACTCTAAATACTCGTTCTTAGGTGGTATTCGTGCAACGGCACAAATGATTTCTTATGAATTAGCTATGGGCTTTGCACTACTTGGTGTAATCATGATTTCAGGCAGCTTAAATTTCATTGATATTGTGAATAGTCAAGCTGGTGGGCGTTTAGCTGGTTCAATTTTATCATGGAATTGGATTCCTTTATTTCCGATGTTTTTGATTTACTTGATTTCAGGTGTTGCCGAAACTAATCGTGCTCCATTTGATGTTTGTGAGGGTGAATCTGAAATTGTTGCTGGTTTCCATGTTGAGTATTCAGGTACACCGTTTGCATTATTTATGCTAGCTGAGTATGCAAGTATGATTTTGGTATCTGCTTTAACCGTGATTATGTTCTTAGGTGGTTGGCTATCTCCATTCCCACAAAGTTGGGGTATCTTGGGGCAACATTCTATGGCATGGCTTGTGGTTAAAGTTTTGATCCTGTTATTTGGTTTTATTTGGTATCGTGCAACATTTCCACGCTATCGTTATGACCAAATTATGCGTTTAGGCTGGAAAGTATTCTTACCGATTACTTTGGTGTGGATTTTTGTGCTTGGCGCGTGGATGGTTTCCCCGCTTAGTATTTGGCAATAAGGATACATGCAATGAAAAGATTTTTTAAGACCTTCTTTTTAACTGAGTTATTCAAAGGAATGGCGGTTACTTGGCGCGTAATGTTGCGACCAAAGCCAACCATTTTTTACCCAGAAGAAAAAACTCCGTTATCACCACGTTTTCGTGCGTTACACGCGTTGCGCCGTTATCCAAATGGAGAAGAGCGTTGTATTGGTTGTAAATTGTGCGAGGCAGTATGCCCTGCATTGGCAATTACTATTGATATTCACGAACGCGATGATGGTACACGCCGTACTACCCGTTATGATATTGATTTGACCAAATGTATTTTCTGCGGCTTTTGTGAAGAAGCTTGTCCAGTAGATGCAATTGTTGAAACTCCGATCCATGAATATCATGGCGAAAAACGCGGAGATTTATTTTACACTAAAGAAATGCTGTTAGCCATTGGAGATCAATACGAAAGTATTATCGCGAATGCCAAAACTGCAGATCATAAATATCGCTGATAAGAGGTTGTACAATGGATGTAACTAGCGTTTTATTTTATGTGTTTTCCGCAATACTGCTAATAAGTGGTTTGCGAGTAATCACAGCCAAAAATCCTGTGCATGCAGCACTATTTTTGGTATTAGCTTTTATTAATGCCAGCTGTCTATGGATGATGCTGGGTGCTGAGTTTTTAGCATTGACCTTGATCTTGGTTTATGTCGGTGCAGTAATGGTATTGTTTCTCTTTGTGGTAATGATGCTCGATGTCGATCTTGAAGCCATTCGCAAAGGCTTTTGGAAAAATTTTCCTCTGGCTTTAGTTCTTGGTGTGGTCGTTTTAATTGAAATGTTACTTGTAGTATTAAAAAATCCACTCGTGACAATGGCTGCAAATAGTGATCCAGCAACTAATATTAGCAACTCTAATAAGTTGGGATGGTTTTTGTATACTCAATACTCTTATCCAGTTGAGTTGGCTTCGATGGTGTTATTATTGGGCTTAGTCGTAGCTGTTGCTTTAACTTTACGCAAATCAGAAAAAGCTGCAAAATACCAAAATATTAATAAACAGGTGGCAACTGATAGCAAAACTCGCTTCACCATGGTTAAAATGGATGCTGAAGTGGAAGATAAAGGAGATGCACAATGATTGGAATGACTCATTATTTGGTTTTATCGGCAGTATTGTTTGCTTTGTCGGTGATGGGTATTTTCCTTAACCGTAAAAATATCATTGTAGTCTTGATGTCAATTGAGTTGATGCTCTTAGCGGTTAATTTTAATTTTATAACTTTTTCGACGTTTTTACATAATGTGGCTGGGCAAATTTTTGTCTTTTTTACCTTAACGGTAGCAGCGGCAGAAGCGGCGATTGGTTTAGCAATTTTGATTATTTTATTCCGTAATCTGAGATCTATCAATGTACAAGACATGGATCAACTTAAAGGCTAACAGGGGAGCGTTATGACTGAAATGAATTTATATTTAACGATTATTTTATCGCCCTTAGTTGCTTCAACAATAGTTGGTTTATTTGGTTTTGCACTAGGGAAAAAGATTAGTCACTCATTGACTATTTTAGGGGTGTTAATTTCAACTATTGGTTCTTATTGTTTATTAAACAAAGTTCTTAATGGTGGATTAACTTATGATGGTCCATTATATACTTGGTTGACTGTTGGTAGTCAATCGTACTCAGTAGGAATTTTGGTTGATAGCTTAACTGCGACAATGTTGACTATTGTAACTTCAGTATCACTGATGGTGCATATTTATACCATTGGCTATATGGAACATGAAGAAGGCTATGAGCGCTTCTTCAGTTACATCTCATTATTTACCTTTATGATGATTATGCTGGTAATGGCAAATAACTTCATCCAGTTATTCTTTGGCTGGGAAGGTGTTGGTCTGGTTTCTTACTTGTTGATTGGTTTTTATTTTCAACGTGAGTCAGCAACTTTTGCCAACTTGAAAGCATTCTTAATTAATCGGATTGGTGACTTAGGTTTCTTATTGGGGATCGGTTTAGTTTTAGCCTATTTCGGTACGTTAAATTATGCTGAAGTATTTGCTAAATTACACGAGATTTCTGGTGTTACATTCTTAAATACTGGTTGGAACGCGATTACCGTTATTTGCTTATTGCTCTTTGTTGGTGCAATGGGTAAATCGGCACAGTTTCCGTTACACGTTTGGCTACCTGATTCAATGGAAGGTCCTACACCGATTTCAGCATTGATTCATGCGGCAACAATGGTGACCGCTGGTATCTTTATGGTGGCACGTTTATCACCAATGTATAATATGTCAGAAACAGCATTGTCATTTATTGCAATCATTGGTGCAATTAATGCCTTATTCCTTGGACTTCTTGGCTTAATTCAAAATGATATTAAACGGGTTGTGGCGTATTCAACACTATCTCAACTTGGTTATATGGCGGTTGCGCTAGGATGCGGTGCTTATTCAGTTGGTATCTTCCATCTGATGACACATGCTTTCTTTAAAGCACTATTATTCTTGGCTGCTGGTTCAGTGATTGTGGCAATGCATCACGAACAAGATATGCGCAAAATGGGTGGTTTATGGAAATATATGCCAATTACATACGTAGTAACTATTATTGGTAATCTGGCATTGTCAGGTATTCCTCCTTTCGCTGGATTCTTCTCTAAAGATATGATTTTGGATGCTGCATCAAATGCGCATGAACATCATATGTTTGGTAGCTCGTTTGTAGTATTCTGTGTCTATGCGGCAGTATTTGTAACTGCATGCTATAGCTTCCGTCAGTTATTTATGACTTTCCACGGTAAAGAGCGTTTCCGTGAGGTTCATCATGATGATCATGGACACGATAACCATGACGATCACGGTGGTCATGGGCATAGTGAGCCTAAAGAGTCACCATGGGTGATTACGTTACCATTGGTGCTATTAGCAATTCCATCGGTGATTATCGGCTGGTTAGCATTTGATAAATTTGTTCCGGGTGAGTTTTTTAGTGGTGCAATTTACAACGCGCAATTCTTTGCTGAAGAAATTGTTAAAGATCCGACTACTCCGATTGCGATGATGGTACATAGTTTGCATCAACCACCGGTATACTTAGCATTGGCAGGAATTATTGCAGCGTTTATTGCGCATAAATCTCCAGCTTTTGTTGCCGTAATCAAGACTATCTTTAAGCCTGTGATTTTTGTAATGGAACGCAAATATTTCATGGATGATTTATTTATCAATATCTTAGCTCCAATTGGTCGTGGTCTGGGTAAGATATTGTGGTCTATCGGTGATATATTGTTAATTGATGGTTTGATTGTTAATGGTTCGGCAAGAGTTATCGCTGTATTTGCCAAGATTTTCCGTCGGGCACAAACTGGATATGTTAATAGCGCTGCTACCTATATGGTTTTAGGTGTGCTGATTTTATTAACGTTCTGTACCGGTTTAATTCTACACTAAGGGTGAAAAGAGAATGATGAGCTATTTATTAAGTTTAACAATATGGACGCCAATAGTTTTTGGTTTCATTACCTTAGCGTTTAATAAAAATGATTGTATGGCGCGCTATGTGGCGTTGTTGGGTTCCGTAATTGCATTAGTGTTTTCACTAATAGTTTTCCAAACCTTTGATCCACAGCAAACTGCGATGCAGTTCAGTGAAAATTATGCTTGGGTGCCAAGTCTGAATATTAATTATCATTTAGCGGTTGATGGTATTTCAATGCCGTTTGTAATGCTAAATAATTTCATTACTGTATTAGTAGTATTGGCTGGTTTTAAAGTTATCAAGCAAAAAGTTGCGCTATATAATGCAATGTTTTTAATGATGACTGGTTTTATTAGCGGTTCTTTCTGTGCACTAGATGCAGTTTTATTCTATGTGTTTTTTGAAGCTATGCTGATTCCGATGTATTTAATTATTGGAGTATGGGGTAGTACTAATCGGGTTTACGCAGCGATTAAGTTTTTCTTATATACTTTGATTGGTTCGCTATTAATGTTGGTTGCATTGATTTATTTATATAACCAAGCTAAAGGTAGTTTTGAAATTTTTGATTACTATAATTTGCCATTAACGATGGGTGTGCAAATTCTAATTTTTATTGCGTTCTTTTTATCGTTTGCGGTAAAAGTTCCGATGTGGCCGTTACATACTTGGTTGCCTGATGCCCATCCGGAAGCTCCAACTGGTGGTTCAATGGTACTGGCAGCGATTACACTGAAAATTGGTGGCTATGGCTTCCTACGTTTTATTTTACCAATTGTGCCAGATGCATCGCGTGAATTAGCTGGTGTTATGGTAGTGTTATCGTTGATTGCAATTGTGTACATTGGTTTGGTTGCGTTAGTCCAAAAAGATATGAAGAAACTAGTAGCATATTCTTCGATTTCTCACATGGGTTTTGTAACGTTAGGTTGTTTCCTATTTGTTGGGGCTAACTTAAATACTTGGGCATTGGAAGGCGCAATTACGCAAATGATTTCGCATGGTTTTGTGTCTGCGGCAATGTTCTTCTGTATTGGTGTAATGTATGATCGTGTTCACTCACGGAATATTGCAGATTATGGTGGTGTGGTAAATAAAATGCCAGTATTTGCTGCCTTCTTCATGTTATTTTCAATGGCTAACTCTGGTTTACCTGGTACCTCTGGATTTGTCGGTGAATTTATGGTAATTATGGGTGCAGTTCAGACTAATTTCATTGCGGCTATCTTAGCTGGTGTAACCTTAATCTTAGGTGCAGGCTATACTTTGTGGATGTACAAACGAGTAGTTTTTGGCTCTGTTGCAAATTCGCATGTAGCTGAAATGAACGACGTTAGTAAACGTGAGTTTTTGATTTTAGCGCTATTAGCAGTCGCGGTATTAGTAATGGGTATTTATCCAGATCTATTTGTAGCAAAAATGCATGCCAGCGTGGGTCATTTAATTAACCAAGTTGCGCAGAGCAAAATTTAAGCATAGGGGCGAAAAAAGATGACTTATCCAAATTTGATTCCGGTATTACCAGAATTATTCATGGCGTTTATGATTATTGTTTTGCTCTTGGCTGATGCTTTTACTTCCGAGTCGCAAAAAGGTATTAATCTTGTATTGACGATGGTTACACTTGTTGGTTGTTTTGTGTTACAGAAATATGTTGATCATGG
>SSGY01000199.1 GCA_008017145.1 Neisseriales bacterium | reverse complement strand
GCAGCATTTAATCTTGTTTTTAGTATTAAATGGTTATTCACAGGGTGATATTGTCAAAACTTTTCGTATGTTACAAGAGCAAATATCTCAAGCGGCAGTAAAGGATGTTATGCGGGTGTTAAAGATAAAGTTTGATGTGAAGAACAAAGAAGAATTAATCAAGAAAGCGATAAAAAATGGCTTGCATACTCACGTACCTGCCAAATTAATTCTTCAGGGATCATTTATTCTAAGAGATCATGAATTTAAGATTAGATAGTAGAACATTATTTATGTGGAGATATGATGAATATGTTTAGAGCAGTTGTGATCTTCAGTCTGTTATTAATAGCAAGTGTAGCTGTATTTGCTGATGATAATGGAGTGTTGATTAAAACGCGGATTGTGATGAATGTTCCAGCTTCAATGAAGTTGAAATTTTTAGAGGACAAAATAAAATATCTGGTAGATCAACGTACGGATAAGTACAACGAATACAAGGGAATTATGCCTGATGAAATTACCGATGTTCCTAGCGAGGCAATTCAAGGAAATATTACCAAAATATCTACCGTAGATAAACAATGGTTCACGGTTATTGGCTTCTATAATTCAAATTGTACTATTGTTCACGGAGAATAAGTAGTTATGACACGTAAATTGCTCATCAGTCTTGCAATGAGTGGTGGCTTGTTGATTAGCGGTTGTGTTGGTGATCTTGCCAATGCAATAGCTGGCACCAATGGTGCATCACTATCGGCAACACCTAGTTCAGTTCAATTATTTGCTACTTCTGCACAAAATGAATCCAGTGCTACGCTAACCGTTCAGAATAATAGCCCCATTGATGGTGCCGCAACAAATATTACTCCGACCTTTCCAGTTGGCGTACCGTTTATTGTCAGTAATAATGGTTGTAGTTCATTAAATCAAAATGCAACTTGTCAAATTACCATACAGGGAAGCGGAGAAAGTTCAAGCTATGCGCCATTGGTGATTACCTATAATTCGGGTAATACTAAACAAACCACTACCGTAAATGTTAGCTATTCTCCATATGGCGGAAGCCTCACTGGTAAATATATTTTTGTAACAAGTCAACGCTACAATGGTAATTTAGGCGGTTTTTCTGGTGCCGATGCTAAATGTACCTCTGTTGCCGCGAATGGTAATGTCACCAAGAATATTACCAGTGGTTGGAAAGCGATGTTAAATGGAAATAATGCAACTACTGCTGGAGTTGAGTATAAAAACACAAAAAATATTTCATTAGGTACGGCAACTGGTGGAAACTTTGTTGAACCAGAATATATTCCTCAGAATGTGTTTTTTAGTGAGGATGGCTACGATGCCGGAATAAGTATTTGGACTGGAGCTACCCCAACATCGCCGCCGCTTGTAGCAGATTATAATTGTTTTGGTTGGACGTATGACGGTAGTAACGATCAGGGTAATACTCCGCTTAGCCAGCCATCGTTAGGTCGGGCAGACTATGCCGAGGCTGGAAAAGATTTATGGTGGTTTGAAGGCGATGTTCTTTCATATTGTTCTTGGACGATGCCAATATATTGCGTTCAGCAGTAATCAAATATTATAATCGTCAGAATAATTTAAGTTTAGCTATTGAACAATTAATCGCTCAATTGTTTATGGGTTAACTATACATAAAAACGATAATAAACAGTAGGCGCACATAAAATAAAAAATGCGCTATTAAAGCGCATTTAAACATCTTTGTTATATTACCATTAATACGTCAAGCCAACGGTAACCATACCTCCTACTTGATTTTGCTGATAAAGCTGGTAGAACTGTGCTGGCGCTGCGGCACCTGAAAGTTGATTATAGGTATAAAAACCATCTAACCCAAGTTGTAGCTCATCCCAAACATTAAATTTAGCACCAAGTGTCGAAGTTAGCTGGTAATTAGTCGCTGACGTATAATTAGAAGTAGGACCTGAACGATCTGAATTATATAACGCATTTTGATCAAAGTATATATCAAAAACACTATTAATCCGATACTCAATACGTCCACCAATACCGCCAGTTAAAAAATAATCTTGAGTCACATTTGCAGTTAGTGCATTTGTACCTCCATATCCTGAACTTTGGTTATTGTTTAATGAACTGGAGGTTAAATTAGTATTTCTTCCAACCAACGCATATGGGGTAACCAATAAAGTATCTTTAAGCACAGGGAAAGCATAACCAACTTTAATATCCAGATCAGCAACACTAGGATTTTGCCCTAATGGACCAGTTACAGCATTTGGATTTGAAGAATTAAAGTTACTATAGCCAGTCATTAACGTCCCGTCAAAACGCAGCCAAAGCCCCATATCAAATAAACGCTCCACGCCAATACCAATTAGAGTAGTACCGTAATTGCTATTTTGATTGTACGCATTGGTCAAATTGCCATAAGTAGTACCATAACCAATATACATTTGGTTATCAAACTCTTGAAATGCGTGATTTTCCGGTAACACAGCACTTTCCGTGTTAGTATTCGCAGCAAATGAATACGTACAACTAATACTAAATCCAAGAATAACTAAAATTTTACGCATGGTAAGTTCCCAAATATTTTTGTGATTATACGCTAAAACCTTCAATGAAGCCAAATATTAGTTAACTTTTTTGCTTATTTTGGGTACTTTGCTGTAAATAATGTTGAATTATTGCCACAGTTGAACCATCATGTTCCGAAATCTGACTGCTTTCAATGTCTTGTAAAACTTTCTTAGCTAATGCTTTACCTAGCTCAACGCCCATTTGATCAAAAGTATTAATATCCCAGATTACACCTTGTACAAAAACTTTGTGCTCATACAATGCAATTAACATTCCTAAATAATGCGGATTTATTTCCGGCAATACAAGCATATTGCTTGGGCGATTCCCCGGAAATACTTTATGCTTCGCTATCTCACTGGCCAAATCTTGTGACATACCTTGCGCTAGTAGCTCAGATTTTGCTGTTTCATAAGATTTACCAGCCATAAACGCCTCGGCTTGAGCTATCGCATTTGACCATAATATGTCATTATGTTCTTGATTGCTAAATTTATCTGAAGTTGCAACAATGATATCCATCGGAACAATCTGAGTTCCCTGATGAAGTAACTGATAATACGCATGTTGACCATTAATTCCGCTATCGCCCCACACTACCGGACAAGTAGCATAATTTAGGGGGTCTCCGGCTTTATTTACTGATTTACCATTGCTTTCCATCTCTAGTTGTTGAATATAAGCAGGAAAACGGGTTAAACGCGTATTATATGGAGAAATAATTAGGCTGTGATAATCGTAAAAATTATTATACCAAACTCCGATTAATCCTAGTATTACTGGTAGATTTTGGCGTAAATCGGCTGTTTGACTAAAATGTTCATCCATAGCACGTGCGCCACCAAGAAACTGATCAAAATTACTATAACCAATATATAGTGCAATACTTAAACCAATTGCCGACCATGAGCTATAGCGCCCACCAACAAAATCCCAAAAAGCAAACATATTTTCTGGCGCAATTCCAAAAGCTTGCACAGCTGCAGTGTTAGTGGATAATGCTATAAAATGCTTTGCAATCGCAGCGGTATTATTTGTGGTTTTATCTAAGAACCAGTTACGCGTACTGTGTGCATTGGTCATTGTCTCTTGAGTAGTAAATGTTTTTGAGGCAACTACAAACAAGGTTGTTTCGGGATCTATGTCTGCTAATATATCGTTTAACATATAACCATCAACGCTAGAAATAAAATGAATATTCATTCCACTTACTCGATATGGTTTTAGTGCCTGACAAATTAACACAGGGCCTAAATCAGAGCCACCAATCCCAATATTAACAATAGTAGTTATTTTCTTGCCAGTATAACCTAAATGCTCTCCGCTATGAATTTTGCGGCAAAATTCAGCCATCTGTGCGCGTACCGCTTTGATTTCAGGCATAACATTATGTCCATCTACCAAAATAGATTCTTTATTACTGCGTAGCGCAGTGTGTAAAACAGCACGATTTTCAGTATTGTTAATTTTTTCGCCATTAAACATTGCTTGAATCTTAGTCGTTAAATTTTGCTGTTTGGCAAAATCCAGTAAAAGATCCAAGGTTTGTTCATTAATATTGTTCTTGGAAAAATCAAAGTAAACCCCATCTAGTTCTAGGGTGAAATCTTTTGCACGTTGCGGATTTTGTTTAAACAAATCCAATAAGTTTAGCTGAGATAATCGTTGATAATGAGCTTTTAACGCATCTATTGCACAAGAAGAAGGCATAATAAATCTCCCATGAAATTAGTTTAATTGGTATACAGTTCATTTAATGGTGGAATCTCTGACCTAGATTCCGCATCATTGCTTAAGTTGTAAATTTTCATAAAATAATCATAAAACTTACTATTTTTTTCACGTAGTTTCTCTTGAATTTGTTGCTGATTTTTATCTGCTTGCTGCTTAATTTGTTGCGCTAAACTAAACGCACTTTCTGACGACATTGTTTTTAAATCACCTACCGGAACTGCACTTTCTATTACTGGATTAACCATCGCTAGACCAACATTAACAAAATTGATACCTAATTCCGACTCTGGAATATTTTTAAGTTGTGAATTTACCCGCTCTTCAAAATCACTTAAAGAAGATGATTTGTTTGCCAAATTAAGTAACCTATTGCTAACTACACTGACTATTTGTACATCGAGATTTTTTACGCCATTTGCATTAAGGTAAACAAAATAGACTTCAGGTTTAACTACTTGCCAATTCACAACCACATTTGTTGAAAATGCCTGACCTGTGGCAGTATGCAATAATTGCGATGACGCTAAATAAGAGCTGCGTAAGTTGGTATAAATAAAAGTTAACTCACCCCAGAATGGAATCTTCCAATGTAAACCTGGTGCATAAATTTGTAGCTGTTTTGAATTTTGCTTTACTATACCAACCTCACGTTGATCCACAACAAAAAACCCACTTGATGCAGCAAAAAGAACAGCTAATAAGATGATTAAGTAATTACGCATAAGTCTTAACGATCCTTAAATTCACGTTGACGATCAACGCTGCGATCGACCGACCGCACATCATCATTGGTACTTGATTTACTACTCGTCACAGAGTAAACTCCGCTAGGATTACTTTCTATTTGCAAAAATTGCGATTCACTTAATTTAAGCAATTGGAAACTCTCTGCCGTTAATGATTTTGCGTTAACTTGACTTAACATTTTATAATACATCAATTCGACGATAGCGGTTTTATTCGCTTGATACTGAGGAAGTAAGTTATTAAATTGCGCAACCATTGATTCAGTCTGTGATAGTTTTTGAGCTTGATATTGTGCTGCCTCTGTCATAATTTGTTTAGCTGGTGTCATATCGTTACTTTTTTTAGGTAAAGAAACTTTAGCTTGCGATATATTTTGCAGTGACTTAATATTAAAGGTGTTAATTTGTAAACCATAATTACGCAAGACTATCATACTTAAATTGCGAATTTCATTTGCGGTAACTATGCTGCTACTTTGCATTAATTTTTGGCTCTGGCGATGGATGAAGTAATCTTGAACAATAGCCGCCATCAACCAGTTAATTTTTTGATTGAGATCGCTATTCTCTTGATAATAATTTAAATAATATTTTTGTGGGTCTGAAATTGTAAATGATAAATTAGCATTTAGATTTAATATACTACCATCTTCAGTAGCCGCCAAAATTCCCGACTCATTAGATGATGATGCTAGATTCAATGTATTTTCAGAAGAATCAAGGTTAACAATATCACTAAATGGAAATGGAAAAGTCACGCCAATATCCATTCCGTTTATAACTTGATTAATCTTGCCATTAGTCAGTATTATTCCATAGCTTTGGTTTGGAACATAATAAACACCAGTCAAACCCCAAAGTACTAAAAGCATGGTGATAATAATTACAGTAAATTTATTATTGCTGGGAATTGAAGGTGTTTTAATTGGGCTATTGGGATCTTTTTTCCCCATTAATTTTGCCAATTTCCGATTCAGACGATCTACGGCTGACTCAGTTTTTCCATGGCTCATATACTAAATCCTGTTGCTGATTGTTATTCTTTTTAATCCATTCCAATTTTTCAGTTATTGCCAGTCGAAGTAAATCCAAACCTTGATTCTGTCCGGCTGAAACAAATACTTCCAGCGGTTCATGTTCATCGCTATACTTAATATGCGGCTCTACATTTTCAGATAGATCAATTTTGTTATACACCACTAGTTGAGGAATAGTATCGGCATCAATCTCAGATAAAACACTATTTACATCTTCCATCTGTCTTATTCTCGAAGCATGAGATACATCCACCACATGCAAAAGTAATTGCGCATAGACTGTTTCTTCAAGTGTTGCACGAAATGCAGCGACCAGCTTATGCGGTAAATCACGAATAAAGCCAACTGTATCAGATAAAACCACTTCATTAGTTTCATCGATAAACAAATGCCGTGAAGTAGTCTGTAGCGTTGCAAATAAGCGATTTTCAGCATAAACCTTTGCTTTAGTTAACGCATTAAATAAAGTTGATTTACCAGCATTGGTATAACCAACAATCGAAAGCGTAGGTAACCCACTTTTTAAACGTGCTTTACGTTGTGTGTCACGCTGTTTAACAACTACCGCCAAACGTTTTTTTAATAAAGTAACTTTGTCTGAAATAGCGCGTTTGTCTAGCTCAATTTGCTTCTCACCAGAACCACTGCGTAAGCCAATCCCACCGCGTTGACGCTCAAGATGTGTCCAACGCCTAACTAGTCGTGTGGCAATATACGACTGCTGGGCTAGCTCAATTTGCAAGATACCTTCATTCGTTGTAACCCGCTTGGCAAAAATATCCAAAATCAGCTGAGTTCGATCAATAATTCGAATTTTTAGCTCACGATCCAGATTACGTTCTTGAACTGGGCTAATATTATGGTTAAAAATTACCGCAATTGGTTTGAGTGTTTCACAAAGCGTTTTAATCTCGTCTAATTTACCGCTTCCAACAAAAAAACTTGGATCTACTTTAGGACGGTTAGTCATCAAGACCTGTGCGACATAAAATCCAGCGGATTCAGTTAAAGCTATGCCCTCAGCAACATCTTCATCAAACTCACTGTTGCGATTAAGATTAACCGCGATAAGTAATACCAAATTCTTTTGGGGATTTTGCATCAATTACTTAGCAACTTCGGTATCAAAATTATTGCTAAATGGACGTGATGGAACTATTGTTGAAATTGCATGTTTATAGATAAGCTGGCTGACAGTACTTTCTCCATCACGCAACACCACAACATATTGATCAAAAGAAGCTACAATTCCCGATAGTTTGATACCATTAATCAAGTAAATTGAAACCCGAATCTGTTCTTTACGTAAACCGTTAAGATATGGATCTTGTAAATTAATAAGTTTAGACATTATGTTCTCCAGAATTATTTCGTCTTAAAGGTAACTAGCGCACTCTTTATTATTCGACTAAATTTTAAACACCGCACACTAATAAGAGGTACGGCTGCCTCAATCAAGCTTGATTATATCATATCTTATTCGCACTCTCCAAGTTACTAACTTTGCCAGCAAGATTAGTACTACGTACGCACTTGCTGTATTTCAGTTTTTTGTAAGGTAGGTGAATAAGTAATTATTTATTGGATGTTAGGGTCGTTGGGTGGCATCTGCTGATTGAGTGGTATATTTTGCTCATCAGGTACTTCTTGCCCAAAAACCGTATCGCCAGAATTAGCACAAGCAAATAAGCCTACACTAATCACGCTGAGTAATAAATATGTTCTCATATTACACCTTATTTGCATGAGAGCGAACTAATTCTACTAATAATTTAAACGGGCGTCCAGTACTACCTTTAGCTTCGGACGTTGAAGCTGTACCCGCCACATCTAAATGCGCCCATTTATAATCAGTAAATTCTTGTAAAAAACATGCCGCAGTAACACTTCCGGCTTTACCACCCCAGCCACCAATATTTAATAAATCCGCATGATTACCTTTAATCAGTGCATTATATTCATCAAATAACGGCATCCGCCAAACTTTGTCGCTGGCAAGAACTGAAGCATCTTGAATTGCAGAGTAAAGCTCTTCATCGTTAACATATAAGCCACTAGCAACAGACCCAAGAGCAATTACACAAGCACCAGTTAATGTTGCAACATCAACTACCCATTCAGGGTTAAATTGTTTGGCATAATGCAGAGCGTCACATAAAATTAAACGACCTTCCGCATCTGTGTTTAAAATTTCAATAGTTTTGCCAGCCATGCTAGTAACGATATCACCTGGTTTTTGCGCTTTAGAAGAAGGCATATTTTCACAAGTAGGTACCAACACAACTAAATTAACTTTTAACTCTAATTTAGCAACGGCAGCAAATACACCCAATACAGTAGCTGCACCGCACATATCATATTTCATATCATCCATATTAGCGCCGGGTTTTAAAGAAATCCCACCAGAGTCAAAGGTAATACCCTTACCTACCAAAACAACTGGCTTTTGATCTTTTTTAGCACCGCTATATTCTAATTTGATAAAGCGAGGTTCTTCTTTTGAACCTTTAGCAACACCTAAAAAAGCATGCATTCCTAATTTTTTAATTTCTTTTTCAGCTAATATCTCAGCACTAACATGTTTATTGATTTTCTCAAAATCTTTTGCGGTCTCTCCTAAATAAGTCGGAGTTGCAACATTCGATGGGTTATTGGCTAAGTCACGAACAATAAAATACCCTTCCAAAATTGCGACTGCATTACTAAGCGATTTATTTAATTTCGCTTCAGATATCAGGTTGATGGCTTTAAGTTCCAGCTCAGATTTGTTAGTTTTAAAATCATCAAAATAATATAATCCATTAACAAAATCCACCAAAAACTTTTCAGCTGCAGATTCTAGGTCAATTTCAATTTTATCGGTATGGAGCTGATTTAAGTGAACGTTAATCGTTGCTATTTTATGACTTGCAACAAATTTAGCCAATGCTGTTGCAACGTTGCTCAGTACCGCTAGAGAATATTTAGCGGAGCTACCAAGACTTACCAATAAATTAGCTCCATTAACTACCAAGCTGCCTGCAGTAGTTAAATTATCAATTAAAAGCTCAGTCGAATTCCCATTGAGATCATGAAAACTTTCTTCAGCACTTTCTGCAAAAGTAAACAAAACGTTAAAACCATTTTGAGCTTTTGGTTTCGCGTTAAATTTGATAGTTGAATGTTTAAATTTGAATTGCATAACAGATTCCTTATAAAACAAAAGTCATAGAGAGTTGCTCGCTATGATAAAATACAGAGAATTACAATATTCTAGCACTTATTATGTTATTAAAAAACGTTTTTTATAAAGAATTAGTCGCCAATGCAGCGCGCATTCTAACTGTATTGGTTATAATCTTACCCATTACTGAATTATTTAAGCTATTAGATCAAGCAGCTAGTGGGCATATCCCCACAGTCACGCTATTTACTTTCATGCTTTATGGAACACTAGCCAGTTTTCCCATGATCTTAAATATTGCTACTTTCTTAGCAATCGTAATTACCATGAACCGCTATTCCAAAGATCATGAGTTAGCGATTTGGTTAGCTAGTGGTATTTCACCATTTAAATGGTTAAGCTTGACCGCTTGGTTTGTTGCACCACTGGCAATTACATGTGGAATATGCTCTATGCTTATTACGCCATGGGCTGTGCGGCAATCAAATCAATATGCTAATTTCTTAACCAAGCAAGCTGCACCAATGGCTTTGTCACAAGGCTTATTTAAAGAATCTCGAGATAGCAAAGATGTTTATTATATTGAAAAGTACTCTATTGAAAACGGCTATGCTCATGGTTTATTTTTGCAATATACTGACGAAAGCAATACCAGTTACAATATCAATGCAGCAGAGGGTCGTATAACTAACCATGAAGGTATGCTCGGACTTACCTTATATAATGGCACTCGTAATCAACTCAGTAATTTCGAAAGCTCAAATACCCTAACTATGAAGTTTGCAACTTTTACGGCAACTTTAAAACAAGCATATGACCCTGAGCGCGATAAACTCCAGCTAAATTCTCAATCCTACTCCACACTTGACTTGATTAAGCGCTATGATGAGGCACATAACCGCGGCGAACTTTCCTGGCGTGTTTCGATTATGATCATGACCTTCGTGATGGGGTTGATCGCCGTTCCACTTAGCATGCAAACTTCGCGTGTACAAGGAAGCTTGGTGTTTATCTTTCCACCAATCATCTACGGGGTTTATCAAAATATTATTATGACAGTTAACGCGCAGATTAATGATGATAAGCTTTATTCTGCATTTTGGACAATGCCTGTACATGTACTTTTGATTGTCTTTGCTATTGGACTTACTTATTATAAAAGTAAACCTAACGGATATTTTAGATCTAAAAACAAATGAAAATTCTATCCAAATACATATTAAAAAAATGCTTGCTTAACACCACGATGCTACTATTTGCTTTTGCGGTCATTTACACAATTGTTACAGCTATTCCAGAGCTTGGTGATGTTGGTAAAGGAAACTACACCACCTTATCAATGTTTGTTTATCTGGGCGCTTTGCTTCCAGGATATATTTATTTATTAACCCCGCTAGCCGTCTTGATCGGTGTGATGACAACAATGCTCGGACTAGTTAAAAATTCTGAATATGCGATTATGCGCACTTCTGGAGTATCATTAAAGGATATAACCCATGTACTGGCGATATTTGGAATATTTTTTACCTTTGTTACTTTTGCATTAGGTGAAGTTATTGCCCCTAGCGCAAGTCATTTTGCTAAATTATATAAGTTAAACAAGCTTAACCAACAAGTTTCAACTGAATTATCCTCTGGGGTATGGAGTAAGGACGGCGAACATAGTATTATCAATATCAAACAAATCAATCAGAATGATAGCCAGCAAATAACAGGTGTACAAATTTTTAACTTCACGGAAGATCAGCAACTTCAACGTTATATAACCGCTACTTCGGGACATTATAATAGCAATGAACATGCTTGGGAATTAGAGAGTGTAACAATCTATAAATACTTAGGCTATAAAATATCCATTGTCAAACCAGAGAATTATAGCTGGCCATCAACCATTGATCCAAGTTATTTTAGCGTCTTAGTTGTTTCACCTGAAGATATGCCTGCACTGGGGCTTATCCAATATATTAAGCATTTAAAAACTAATAACCAAGCAACCAATCGTCATGAAATTGCATTATGGAGTAAATTACTCTACCCGATTGCCTGTATTTCAATGGCATTTATTGCGATTGGTTTTATCCCAAACAACGGACGGAATATTAATCTTTCGGCTAAATTATTTGTTGGTATTTTAATCGGAATAACCTTCTTCTTCAGTAATAAACTAATTGGTTATATGGCGGTGCTTTTTGACTGGAATGCGATTTTATCCGCCACTATACCGACCGTCATACTTTTTGCTGCCGGATGGATCGTTATTCTCAAAAAAGAAGCCTAATTTTCCAATAGGTCAAGAAAGCGTGTAGCCAGTACTCGATAATCGTGGTTACGGAGCACAAAATTATAGCCATTTTGTGCTAATGCTGCTAAATTTGGCTCTGATAACTTGCTCAAGGTAGTCATAGCGCTAGCAATCGCTTCAACATCCTCAGCAGCAACCGATATTCCACAATTAGCTTCATTAACTAAGTCATTACCTGCGGTTACGGAATGAATAACTGGTTTTTTCGCCAGCATATAATCAAATAGCTTATTTGGGCAGATACCAAAACGATAAATAGGTAGCTTATTCCAACCAATATAAAGCGCATCGCATGCCTGTAAAAATGAAGGAATCTCTAATTTACCAATAGAAGGCATAAAATACACATTATTTAATTTTTCATTAACCACGCGTTCAATCATACTTTGTTTATTTGGACCATCCCCCACCAAAACAAGTGCTATAGGTTGATCTGCAACTAATTTGGCAGCTGCCAGCAAATAATCCAAAGCATTAGCCTCACCCATTCCACCAGCATAACCAATAATAAATTTATTTTCTACATGCTTTAGTTTACTAAGTAAAATTTGATGTTCATTGGGCATTTTTTTCGTTGAGTTAAGCCAATCTGCAGCGACTACTCCATTGGGAATATAGGCAAATTTATCCTTATTCATACCACGGCTTTGCATATATTCTTTGGCTTTAGGTAACAAACTTACTACCTTATCAGCATGACGATAGCCATAATCTTCGGCTCGCTGCATCGCCATAATAAATGGATGCCAGCGCGACATACCACCAACCTCGATCGGAGTTAATGGCCATAAATCATGCACTTCATAAACAAATTTGGCATGAGCTGCTTTGGCCATTGAATTAGCGACTTTAGTATCAAAAGGATAGGTTGAAGATGCAATAACCAAATCAGGTTTAAATTGGTGCACTAATTTATTCTTGAGGAGCTTAACCTTATTTAGAAAAGAAAAAATATTAATTACTCGTTTGAGACCATTTTCTCCATATGGCGTAGTTCGACACCAGATATATTCAATCCCGTCAATTGTTTCATTCAAATAGTCTTGCCCTTCAGCAAGCGTAACATTCTTATGGCGGACATGAGAAATATTGCTGGCAACAATAGTTACTTTATGTCCTTGCTTGACCCATTCGCGCGCGAGGTAGTACGGGCGGTACTCCATACCATGGTAGATAGAGCCTGCATAGTGGTTGATGTAGAGAATATTCATCTGCCTTATATCTTTCTGTTTTATATAAAATAAAAGCCTTAAAATTAAAATCAGGTGGCAATATTTGTAATTATTACGTTATAATTTTACAATAATTATTGTTAGTTAATTATTTTATCTGTATAAATAATTAAAAATCTACTGATATTGAGCTAATATTTTTGATTATCTCACCCAATATACCGAACCACAAATATTTTGTATCAAGTAAATTTCAACTTAAAAAAATCTAGTATTGCTAGATTTTACAGCCATAATATTTACAAAATAGATGCTGAATATATCTTCCTTCAAGTATGCTTTATTTAATGATACACAAATAATTACAAGCAATTACAGACACAATAATCTACACAATAAACTGTTTAGCAACTAAATAAATTTAAGTTTACACCCTCAGTGGATTTTAATATTATTTTCCGATACAAAACTTACTAAATATCTCCCCTAACAAATCATCCGCGCTAAATTCACCTGTTATACTACTAAGTGCAGTATGTGAATAGCGCAACTCCTCCGCCAATATCTCCAGCAATTGCCAATTACTAAATGCATTATCAATATGAGTTACAGCTGTACGCATTGCATCCAAATGACGAGTACGCGCTAAAAATACATCACTGGCAGAATTTTCCCAACCAATCAAAGATAGCAACTTCTGACGAAGTAGATCAATTCCCAAACCAAGTTTAGCAGAGATGTATACCTGAGCATCGCTTTCACTCTCTATGACAGAAGCTGTTCCAGATGATAAATCAATTTTATTATGAACAAAAATCCGTGGTAATTCTGTGGGTAGCTTATCAAGAATTTGTGTATCTTCTTTACTCATGCCAACACTATCATCAATCAAGATTAAAGCCAGATCAGCATCTTTTATCGCAGCTAGAGCTCGTTCAATTCCAATCTGCTCAACAACGTCCTGCGTTTCACGGATACCTGCCGTATCAATAATATTAAATGGGACACCATCAACAATAATTTTTTGCCTCACTATATCGCGAGTCGTTCCAGCAATTGAAGTAACTATTGCAACTTCTTCATTGGCTAAAGCGTTTAGAAGGCTTGATTTTCCGACATTTGGACGACCAATAATTATAATATTAGCACCATTATTTAAGATAACACCTTGTTGTGTACTTGACAGTAGTTGATGGATTTGTTCACGTAAAACTTCTAATTTTTGCTTAATTTTGGCATTAGCAATAAATTCAATATCTTCTTCAGGAAAATCCAAAGTCGCTTCAACAAACATCCGTAAGTTAATCAATTGTTCATTAATTACCTCAATATGCCGAGAAAATTCACCTTTTAGCGATTTTAGTGCTCCTTTAGCAGTAGCTTCGCTCTCAGCATGAATTAAGTCCGCAATACTCTCAGCTTGCACCAGGTCTAGTTTGCCATTCAAATATGCCCGCTTGGTAAACTCCCCTGCTTCAGCTAAACGGCAACCCAACTCTAAGCAACGCCTGAGCAACATATTTAAAACTACCGGACTACCGTGTCCCTGTAGCTCTAAAACATCTTCACCCGTAAATGAACGCGGTGCATCAAACCAGATGATTAAACCTGAATCAATTATCTCCCCACTTGCATCAACAAATTCACCATAATGTGCAAAACGAGGTTTCAAATTTTGTTTTCCGCTTAGAATACGCGCTAACTCACCTAAATTGTTTCCTGAAATGCGGATTACGCCAACCCCTGCCTGTCCTGAACCGCTAGCAATCGCTGCAATATTATCTTGTATATAACGCACAGATTACCTCATTAAAAAGTATAAGCAGCTTCAATTGCATCGCCATCAAGTTGACATAGATACAACCAAATTTGAGGTAAATTACTGTAACGCCTGATTATAGCCCGCATTTTTGCTACTCTTGTATGGTCAAAACTATTTTCCGAGGCACATGACGCTAATAAAAACCACAACCAACTTAACTCAAACTCCATATAAAATTCATCAATTGGTTTATCAGCCGCAAATTTAACGCCACGCGATGCACTCCAAAGCGGAACTAATTGCTCCAATACAACAGCATCCTCCAAATCAGAATTAGTTGTAATTACATTAGTCCATAAAAACTCACGATAAGATTCATTTAATTTCTCATCGTCACTATTAATCTGAGTTATTTGATTCCACAGCTTATTTGCTTCATCAATCAATATTTCAGGTTTATGCTCGATTAACTTGTTCTGTTTAAAATAAAGAATAACTGCATCTAGTGCAGCTTTTGTAAATTGTTGCAAGTTAGTACCCCATGCTTTAGTTATTTATTGTAACTTCTCACCCAGAACTGCCACAATATGCTGTAAGAGTTAGGAACAAGGCGACGTAGTGTACATGAGAAGTACATGAGAAGGTTAGTTCCGAAGCTATTACTGCATAGGGTGAGCAGTTACACTTTATTTTAACATACACCACAAATAATCACTTGATTTCAATACTGACTTAACAAAAATCTGATTCAGTACAATCGAATTCAATATGAAAGTAGCTGGTAAATAATGTTAAAATTAATTCTTTTGACGTTTAAGTAAACCCAATGAAACACCTATTCACTTTCACTATAGCCAGTATTTTATCATTATTAATCGTAGCAAATAGTAGCGCTCAAGAAGTAATCAATGCTGATGCTCGGTTTGATCTATATGAGTCGATGATTAGCCAGAAACGTGTCGCAGTTTTTGCAAATAATGCATCAGTCGTTGAGAGCCAAAATATTATCAGTTTTTTGCGCACAAAAAAAATAAATATTGCCAAAATATTTACTCCCGAGCATGGCTTTAGTGGCCTAAGTGATGCGGGTGCATCAGTTGCCAGCACGACCGAAAGCGGAATTAAAATCGTTTCATTATACGGCAAAAAAGATCGCCCAGATACACAAGATTTAGCTGACGTTGATATTATTCTCTTTGATATTCAGGATGTTGGCGTACGTTATTATACGTATATTTCATCATTACAAAAATTAATGGAAGCTGCGGCAGAAGATAATAAACCTTTAATTATACTGGATCGTGCCAACCCCAATGGCTTCTATATTGACGGACCAGTTTTACAAAGTAAATATAAATCATTTGTTGGTATGCAAAATATCCCAGTGGTTTATGGGATGACTATTGGTGAATATGCTAAGATGCTGCAAGGTGAACAGTGGCTTGATTTACAACCTCGTCAAAAAGCACGGCAACTCAAATTAACGGTAATACAATTGGCTAACTATACTCATCAAAGCAAGATTCAGCTGAGTGTGCGACCATCGCCAAATTTACCCAATATGAGCGCGATTTATTGGTATCCATCATTAGGTTGGTTTGAGGGAACTAAGCTCAGCGTTGGACGTGGTACAGCTATGCCCTTTCAAGTGCTCGGACACCCTGACTATCAAAGTGATTTTAGTTTCACACCACAGGCTGTAACAGGCGCACTAAATCCTCCATTTAAAGGTAAGCAATGCTTTGGCTGGAATCTACAACTACCAGAAAGCACTATTCTTGCACAAGTTAACGGACAAATTCAGCTAAAATACTTATTACAAGCTTATCAAGAGTTTCCGGATAAAGCACATTTTTTTACACCATTTTTTTACAAACTCGCCGGAACTGCTTTATTACGCCAGCAAGTTGAATCAGGTTTTAGTGAAAGTGCCATTCGTGCCAGTTGGCAGCCAGAACTAACTAAATTTAAACTAATCCGTAAAAAATATTTATTATATCCAGAGAATTAACTTACACATGAATAAACATATCTTCTTTGTGCTATTTGCGATTGCCAATATCGTCTTTTCGAGTGTTTTAATTCGCTTTTGTGAAACTGGTCCTGTTGCATCAGGTGCATATCGCTTATTACTGACTATTCCTATGCTTCTTGCCATGAATGGTAGCAATAAGCGTAATTTTCAGCAAAAATTAACCATACCAATTGTTATTTCTTCATGTTGTGCTGGATTGTTTTTTGCCTTGGATTTGGCGGTATTTAATGTTTCTATCATCTATACCTCGTTGGCAGAATCAACTCTATTAACCAATATGGTACCGTTCGTAATTGCACCAATTTCAATTTTTTGGTTTAAAGAAAAAATCCCGCTTAAATTTTTAGTCACTGTAATACTAGCTATCGTTGGGCTCTACTTTTTAATGTCTGATAATAGTCTTTCTGCTAGACATCTTACTGGAGATTGGTTAGCTTTACTATCCGCAGTATTTTATGCACTTTTTCTTACTAGCATTAAAACTGCCCGAGAGGCTTATCCTGCCAGTATGGTAATGATTATGGTTTGCATTGTCGGCGGAATTTTGTTAATGCTTCTTGCAATTTACAAACATGAAGTAGTGATTCCACTGACGCATACTGGTTGGATAGTCTTAGTCTTTGTTGCATTTAATGGTCAGGTACTTGGACAAACTTTACTGGCTTATTCAGTTAAATATATTCCACTTCAACTAACCTCAATTTTTCTGCTGCTCTCACCTATTTTTGCCGCAGTATATGCTTATGTTATTTTTCATGAGACCTTGCACGCTATGCAAATACTCGGTATTGGAGTAATTTTAGCTGCGGTCTACTACGGTAAACAAATTCTGGAAAAATCACTACGTAAAGATGATTTTTAATAAAAAAAAACTCAAGACAGATGATAATAAACTATTTTCTCACATACCACTAAATACCACTCTAAAAATATGGTAAAATCCACAGGTATTTTTAAGGAACTTAAATGCAAATCATTGACCAGTTAATCGAAGCGGCACGCAATAATAATTTATTCAAATTAGTTAGTTTAATTAATGATGGCGTGGAGGTTAATCAGGTCAATTCTCATGGAATTAGCCCACTAATTCAAGCCGCAAGCTCGGGAAATTGGAGCGCGGTTGAAATACTGCTCCAAGCTGGTGCTAACCTTGAGTTAACCAATAAATTTGGAACAACTGCTCAGAGTGCTGCTG
>SSGY01000087.1 GCA_008017145.1 Neisseriales bacterium | reverse complement strand
TTGCTCGACCAATATGGTTTACCATCACGATAAGCATCAACTCAAATGTCATCATTGTGGTTATCAAACCCAAGTTCCTCCAGCCTGCCCGATCTGTCATAATCAATATCTCCACACTATTGGACATGGCACGCAAAAATTAGAAGAGTTTTTAACTGAGCAATTTCCTAATGCCAAGATTAAACGCGTTGATCGCGACACTACCAGCACTAAGAAAGCCTGGCAGCAAATTTACAATGAGATTAATCAGCAAGAAATAGATATTTTGGTTGGCACCCAAATGCTTGCCAAAGGACATGATTTTGCTAATCTCACGTTGGTAATTGGTTTAAATCTTGACAATGCTTTGTTTAGTTATGATTTTCGTGCCAGCGAAGATATGTTTAATGTGCTGACTCAAGTAGCAGGGCGCGCCGGACGTGCCGATAAAGCAGGGCTGGTTTTACTTCAAACCAATTACCCTGACCATCCAGTGTACCAATTTCTAAAAAACCATGATTTTAATGGCTTTATTAACCATACTTTTCAAGAACGAAAAGCACATAATTTACCACCTTTTGCTTTTTATGCACTGATAAAAATTAGTAGCACTTCTGAATCAACTCTCAAACAGAGTATGCAGGAATTAAGTACACAAAGCAAACAAATTCCTCATCCTGAAGTAACACTTTACTCATGTGTTCCAGCTGTAATGTATAAGCTCCACAATCGCTATCGGGCACAAATGTTAATCAGCAGCAATAATCGCAATGCTTTACATCAATATCTAAACACATTAGAATCTCAGCTAAAACCGAATAATTATGTTACAATCGCCGTTGATGTTGACCCTTTAGAAGTATGAAATCATGCAAAAATCCAGAATAGTATTTTTTATGCTTACACTTGTAGGCATTGCCACCAATATAATGGCTGACGCTATGCCTGCTAGCTTGTTAAATTGGCAAAAGCAAAACCATATTCCAGCAGTTTCTATGACTATAGATAACTCCAATGGTACAAAAAGCTACTATAGTGGCACAACTGCAATTGGCAACACAACAAAATTACAACAACATGACTATTTCCAAATTGGTTCAATCACTAAAACATTTACTGCTGCAGCTATTCTAACCCTAGAACAAAATGGTCAATTAAGCATTAATGATCCGCTGGGTAAATATTTAAAAAACTATCCGCGCTGGAGTAAAATCACCCTCAAGCAGTTACTTAATATGACTAGCGGAATCTATAACTACACGGACGCATTACCTATCATGAGCCTGCCTAAAGCTCAGCAAGAGAAGCTATACTCAGCAGATGAACTCGTACAGATTGCCTACAAACATAAAGACTACTTTGCCAGTGGCAGTAGCTGGAAATATTCTAATACCAACTATGTTTTACTGGGAATGGTTGTTGAACAAGTCAGTGAGCATAATCTCGGCGAATACCTACCTTTGACTTTTTTTGAGCCATTAGAGCTTAATTATACACAATATGTCGATAATGGCTTTCCTTCAAATGTTAAACCATTTTTAGTTCATGGCTACCGTGACAATAAAGATGTAACAGATATCAATCTCTCCAGCTATGACGCGGCTGGCGCAGTTATTTCCAATACCAATGATATTGCAAAATGGTTTCGTTTATTAATGAGTGGGCAAGTATTAGCCAAAACTCAACAGCAAGAGTTAACTAGTACTATTTCAATCGGTGAGCATAAACCTAAGCCAACCAGCGCAAGATTTGGCTTAGGTGTATATGAATACACCTCTACCCAATATGGTAAAATTTGGTGGTATCAAGGTGTAACCGAAGGCTATGTAGCTTTCGTTGGCTACCTTCCGCAAAAAGACGTATCTTTTGCAATAATGACCAACAAACGCAATAGTGCTAACATTAATTATTTTATGCCAGATAATCAATTAATGAAAACTTTAATTCCTCAGATCTTAAAAACCCAGTAATCATGTCTAATTTTTTTAGTTTATGTCTGAATTTAATTCAGCAAAAGGATCCTGCACAAAAATGCTTGGGCAGCAAAGAACTTTATGCGCAATTAATTAACGCACCTGAAAAACTTTCCTTTGCTGCTTTACCTAACATACAAAGTATCTCAGATGCTGGACGACCTGAGCGCCCGCAATTAGTTCCCCCCTTGGAAGTACCCAAGCGTTCAATGGCAACAGTTGCTGGACATGCCAGTTTAATTCATGCCCTGGCACATATTGAATTTAATGCAATAAATCTGGCACTAGATGCTTGTTATCGTTATCAAGATATGCCAAGTGACTACTATCAAGATTGGCTGCAAGTTGCGGCTGAAGAAGCTTATCATTTTGAATTACTCGATAACCATCTAATAACTCTTGGCTATCGCTATGGAGATTTTGCGGCGCATAATGGCTTGTGGGAAATGGCGCATAAAACTGAGCATAGTTTACTCGCCAGAATGGGAATGATACCACGCTTGCTTGAGGCTCGTGGAATTGATGCTATTCCAATAATGCAGACTAAATTAGAACAACTACGCGATAGTGAAGCAATAAAAATCCTCGACATTATTCATCAAGATGAAATCAAACATGTTAGCTATGGCGACAAGTGGTTCAAATATTTGTGCCAACTGAATAATCTCGATGTTGAAACTACTTATTTCTCCCTAATGCAGCAATTTAATGCACCCAAAATAAGAGGTAATTTTAATCGCGCCGACCGCAAAAAAGCTGGATTTAGCGATAGCGAACTGGATCATTTAATCGCACTCACCAAGGACAATCATGAAAAAAAATCTTCTTCTCATCATAGCAACAATATCTAGCAGCCTAGCTTTTGCAGATTGTGATTTTAAGATTATTAATTATACTAACTTTGAAGTAAGCGCTAAAGTTGGTTTTTATGGCAGTAACGAAAGCAGCATTATGGTTAAGCCATCAGATACAACCTTCGTCAGAATGAAAAGCGATTATAAATGTAATGACTCAACACCATTTGGAACTGGTAGAGCTTATGTCATGTTTCCCAAAGACTCACAAGGAGCAGGCGCTAATTATTCACCATTACAAAATGGAATTAACTTCATGGGTAGATATAGTGGTAGTGCAGGCGGGAGAATTATGCAGGCAGACAATGGTCAGCTTATTTGGTTAAACTCTTCAGGCAAGCCGATTGATGACACCACTTTTGAAATCAAGCTAAACTTTACTGAACGTCCAAACAGCACATCTGCGGGCACAACTTAATTTCATAAATTATTATCGCTAGGTAGTTGCGTAGCGCTTTGATAAATTTTTAGACCAAAATCAGAGAGCGTTTGCAAAATATGCTCAATAATTTGTGATTGTGTTTCTTCAAACTCTTCCAAAAAAACCTCTTTACTATAAGCATAAATTTGTAGTGGAATACCAAAGGCAGTAGGTGCCAGATAACGCACTAAATTTGAGTAATCATGATTAAGTAATGAATTATTTTTCAAAAAGTCATTCATATATAGACGATACAGAGCTAAATTTAATACGTTACGGCGAATTTGTCCAGTTTGCAACCCATGCGCAATAAATGGATATCTTTGAGCCAAATTAGTCAGCAATTCCAAATCACAATCCATCAATGAATTAGTATCAATATTAATAGCTCTAAAAATTCGGCGAGCTTTACTATTTACCATAGCCTGCCAGTTATGAATAGCCTCTGCAGTTAAGGCAAAAGTCGGGAGACTGGTAACGGTATTGTCCCAATTACGGATTTTTATCGAACTGATAGAAATATAAATAACTTCGCCATCAACATTGTATTTAGGAATAACCACCCAGTCACCACGCTTGACAATTTGATTTGCCGTTGCCTGAATGCTCGAAATTAAACCTAAGAAAGTATCTTTAAAAATTAAAAGCAAAAAGGCAGAAACGGCACCAATTCCGGTAAGGGTCGCCCATGGTGATTTATTAAGAATAAAAGAAACATAAATAATTGCCGCACAACACCATAAGCCAAATTGCAGCATCTTGACATAACCATAAATTGAATATTCATGCTGTTGGTCAAATTGGCGCTCATAAATAATGTTTACCGCGCTGAGAAACCGTCCGAGCATCGTCGTAACTGCGAGAAAATATAATAGATATGCGCCATTAACCAGTAGCTTAACATAGGCATCAATCAGATAACTGGATGATCTAGCATCAATTAGCGCACTACCAACATCAAGAATAATCGCAAAAATAAAAATCGAGATAATGTTAATTAAATGAGCATCAGCAATTGCATTTAAAAAAATATATCGAGAGTGACGGAAAATTTGGTTTACCCAGCTGACAATAATAACGTTAACCAGTTTATAGACCAAAAAACCTGCCAATAAAATGCCAAGACTAATTATGGATAGCCCCGCTAACGCTTGCAAGCTGTGGTCAGTAATACCGACTAAAATAGTTTCTTTTAGTAAGTTTTGGATATTTAATGCGCTCATAATTTGCTATCGAATATTATAATGATGCGCGGATTATAACAAATATCTGATTCTGGGACACAAAGAATTGATAAAAAAGACATCGCCGTATAATTAAATTATTACTTAATATGTTACAATAAGCAACCACCACATAACAATCTGATATAACATTATTTTAATTCAAAAAACAACTTAATTAGCGTAATATTAGCTAGCAATTACCCTCGTTCAGATATTTTTTTATCACTCCTATGATAAATCACGTTACAATATCCCAAAACCCTCTTGGAAACATGCTCATGAAAAAATTAATCTATTCTTTGGTTATTATGGCCATAAATCAGCAAGTTTTTGCTGATGGCACAGAGTCTGCACCTGCGGCAGTTGTTAATGCTAATGATACTTACATATCTCGCTATGCTTATATCCAAAACCCATGGATTTCATCAACCAGCGCTGGTGGTACACAAAATGTCAGTGAAAGCCAAATGGCAACCCAAAACGTCGCAGAAAAATGGTTTGCGGATGGTACATGGAATTTCTGGGGAACTGCGTCTGCGCAATATGTTGGTGCTGGAGCTGGATTCCCCAATTATGCCTATGGCGGTAGTTTCTTTGCACAGACTGGACAGGTAGCAGGTTTCTCTTTTGGTGGCGCAATGGCAATTATTAATCCATTCTTTGCTACTAATATGAATGGTTACAATACCAATGCCTCACCATTTTTACCTTCCGATAAACAAGTTAACCCTACTGAAGCTTTCGTAGAATATCAATATAGCAACGTAGTTCAGGTTGATCTGGGACTAATCGGGATTAATAATAGTCCATGGTTATCGCAAAATTACTATAGCAATATGATGAGTGTTCCAGCATCTTATCAAGGAGCATTAGTTAACGTTGATGCAGGGGGCGGATGGCTCTTAACTGCATTAGCTTTTAATGCAGCGCAAGGAATTAGTGAAACTGGTTTTACTGGACTCACTTGGTATAACAAAGGTTATGACTATGCTGGTGGAGCTATTGCCAATAATACGACAACAGGAACTTCTGGTGGTACGGTAGCAGTAGGAGCTAACTATGTTGCTTGGAACAATCAGTACAATCTACGTCTCTGGGGTTATGAGTTTGAAAACTATGGCGAATTATTTTATCTTGACAATAGTATTAAATTTAAACCAACGACAAACCTAGCATTTAATATTGCGGCACAGGGTGGAACGAATAACTCTAATGGTAGCTTGGGTAATGCTAATGGCACTAACGCGATAACTGACGCAGGCTATGGGCAAATATCAAGTAACTTTGCTGGTATTCAAGGTGGCTTGAGTTACAAATGGTTTAGCTTAAATCTTAGCTATAACAACGTGTGGGGCAACCAAACAGCTTATGGTTCTGGTGCGATTGTTTCACCTTATACTTATGGGATGGCAACTGACCCGCTTTATACCACACCATATATGGCAGGTCTGGTTGATATGGGCACGGCAGGTAGTGCATATAAAATCAATCCATCATTCAACTTCTTGGACAGTAACTTATCAATTGCACCGGCATTTACTACTTTCCAAGCAGCATTACCACAATGGAATGGAACTAACGAATATGACTTAATCGTTAGTTATTCGATTCCACAAGTCAAAGGATTAAACTTATTTGGTGCTTATGCTTATCAACAAGTGCCTTTAGCCAATCCGTCGGGTAATAACTATGTTACTCAACTGTTTGTAAGTTACTTATATTAATTTTTATGGAAACTAAAAAAATGAAAAAATTAAGCGTTGTTATTTTATATCTGATTAGTGGCACAACTTTGGCAATGACTACTGCCAATTTAAGTAAACAAACATTTACTTGCAATGGAGTTCGCATCGAAAATTCAACTGTAGAATCAAATTTAACTGATTATTGTAATAATGTTGTGGTAAAAGATGAAACTCAAATTATAAGCGGGCAAAATGCAATGAGACTGCGTGGTAGTGACCAGATTGATGAAGATGATGTTGATCCAACAGTGCTAAATTTAAGAACAGTCAACTTCACCGCGGACGGTGGAGTTAAGATGGCATGCTATTACAAAAATAGCACCTTGAAAAAATGCAAGTACACACCATCCACAATAAAAACAACAGATAAACCACAGGCATCTAAATAGCACATTTTTTAGTAGCCAAAGACTGACTTCGATTTCGCGATTGATTACGTCCCCTTGCTGCAATGATAGGTGAAAGGTAATATCTACGAGACCTCAACTGACAATATCTCGTGCCAAATGGAGTGAGGGCTTACAAATTAAATGATGGAAACAAAATTAGTTGATTTTCAGTTATTAGCGATTTGGGAATTATTTGGTCTAACCCTAATGCATGAGCTGCCTTGATTAGGCTTTGTTTATTTTCAACGTTTAATTTTGGATATATCTGCTGTTTGATTATATTAGCAATAGTATGCTGTGAGATTTCTTTTTTATGAATCGAACCTAAAATATAACTAATCTCAAGATTGGTCTTCCCCATAGCTTTAAGAATAATTATTTCACGTTCACGCTCAGTAAGATTTATAACATCAACATTCTGAATATCATTATCACCAGATAAAGTTATGAGAGGAAGCCCCTGCATATCAATGACTTCCAACTCTATCCCAACTAGATTTTTATCAGGATCCAGAATAGGCAACAGATGAATACTATCAACTAGATATTCATGATTTCCATTTATGTCTTGTGCGACAAAATATCCTTGAACACGCTTGGTTTTTATTAAATTATCGTAAATATGTTGCTTTGTATTAAAACATGGCAACTCACGCAAACATTCAAAAATATCTGTATTAAGCGCAAATGAATCGCTATAACGTTGAAAGAATTCATGATTGTTAATATGCACAATCTTAAAACCATCATCAATAATAACAATGTTCTGCTCTGGCTTAAAATTTTTTATATAAGTACAATATTCTAGTAGGTATTTATTCATACTACAATTATACTACAACAATACCTTACAATTCAATAAGAAACTATGTGCTTATAACGTGAATAAGGGCAAAATTCAGAAATTGTTAATAGTTTCGCCCAAAAATCTTCCAGCGTTAACTTACTCGGCGCCCACAAAATTTACGATCTACAGCGTCTTTCTGATTGTAAAAAAGGTCTACTAAATATTTATATTGCATTATTTTTTATAATTAGTCATGATTGAAATCAAGTGGTGAAAATACAATCAGTTGGTTAGTTGCGATTAACGATTTGGGAATGAATTTATCCATTCCAGAACTATGTATTTTGTTAATAAGGTCAGACTTATTATGGGCGTTAAATTTGCGATACAATTGATTATATATAATGCTAGTGATAGTTTTGTCAGAAACTGGTGTATTGTTAACGCTTAATATCTCGCTGATCTCTTTGTCTGTTTTACCTAAGTATTTTAATACTGCAATTTCATATTCTCTCTTGCTTAAGTTTGGAAAGTGTAACTGATAGTCTTTTTCCTCGTCTAATATATTAATAGCTGGAAGTTCGTTCATACTAATGCATTCGAGTTCAATTCCAACCATGTCTTGATCTTCGTTGATTATAGGAGACAAGTACACTCTATCAACTATGTATTCTTTATTTTTATCCAAATTCTGCGTAATGAAATATCCTTGTACTTTTTTGCTCCGTATCAGTGTATCATATACCTGACTCTTTTTGTCCATCAATGGTAAATGCTTCAAGCAATCAAATAAATTTGCACCTTCTTTAAAAGCCATGTTGTATTTTGTAAAGAAATCAAGATTAGTAATGCATTGTATTTTCATATCCAAATCAACCACAATAATATTATGATTTGATTTGAACTTTTTGGTAAAAACACAGTATTCGGAGATAAAATTAGACATATTTAACCTGTTAGATATAACAAATATTTTTCCATTTTAGCATAATTTCTTTTATCTTGCAATAAGGAAAAATACCTATTTGAATCTGTGTAGTTTATGCATATAATCATGGAATACTATTAACATAGATTGGATTGATCATTCGTTTGCTACTGTGTCTGACGACTTCGCTTTTGCTTTAGGTCATGCACTAATTAGTAATGAGGGGTTAATCACTGGTCAATATGATTATGGTGGTGCTCTGAATTTCTTTAATCGTCATCTTAAAGAGATGTATGGACGTTAATCTAATTCTTTATTTAAAAAAAACATACCCACATTTTTCTGTGGATATTAAATTTTTAAAGGCATTAAAAAAACAATTGTTGATTAATATTTTCATTAAAAAACATTCTGACGATAACGCGAATTCAACTACTAAATGCAAGATTATGTAGCAAATTTAAAAAAGACATACAGTACGCTGCCACATATAAATTTAGCCATTTCTAGCGTTAACAATCTGTAATTATTATACTTTAATGAATTTAGTAATCGCATTAACTATAATAACTCTGAAATCATAGGCGCATAAATTTTGCATTTAGCATTTAAATTCGCAAATAGCGATTTTTTGCTATTGACTCTATGATAACAAACAGTTACAATTCTCGCTGTTGTTAAACAAGCATTAATTATGTGAAGCTCAAGTATAATACATCAAAAAAACCTGAGACTCATGTAAAGAATAAACTTGTTTAGTTAACTTAAATTTTTCATAATAAGGAATATTATGGCTGACTATAAAAATACTGTTGAATATCAAACGGGTATTAAACTGATGCAAGAAAAATATGAGCAATCAGTTATTGATTCTGTAGATAAAAATTTGTACGACTTCTCTCCTGAACTTGCAGACTTGGTAGTCAGCCATGGAATGGCTGAAGTATGGGGACAGAAAACTTCGTCTATTCCGCTAAAAGATAAAGAGATGTTGATTGCCGCTGCGTTGATTGCTCAAGGTGGTTGCGATGAAGAGTTTGAAGGGCATATTTATAACTCTTTAAACGTGGGTAATAGTAAGCAACAAATTAAAGATTTACTAACTCTGATGACTCTTTACGTTGGTGTACCAAAAGTTTTGGAAAAATTACCATATGTACTAAAAGCATTTAAAAAATTTGAAGATTCTAAATTAAATAAATAAAAGGAAATAAAAATGAAAGCAAAAAGATATGTTATTGAAGCGTTAAAATCAGAAGGTATTAAACACGTATTTATGGTACCTGGTGGTGAGCTAGATCCTATCGTCTTTGACATGGTTGAAGAAGGTAGTATTAAGCCTATTTGTGCTGCAATCGAAGGCGGAGCAGCTTTTATGGCGGATGGTTATGCAAGAAGCTCAAATAAATTTGGTGTTTGTGCCGCAATTGGTGGTCCTGGTATACTAAATATGGCAACAGCAATTGCGACTGCTGCTGCTGATCATTCACCAATGTTGGTTATTTCAGGTGATGTGCCTTTAGATCAAGATGGAAAGGGAGTGATTCAGGATAGTAGTTCTTTGGGCATTAATACTTCAGCAATCTTAGCTCCTATCGTTTCAGGTCAAGTAGAAGCTCATACTGGGTCGCATATTCCGTTTGGCTTGAAGACTCTAATGACTAAGATGTTGACTCCAAGCACTAAAGGTCCAGTACATTTGTCACTGTCAATAGATGTTCAAGAACAAGATGTTCCTGAAGGTTCAACATATAAACCAGTAACAGAATCTTTACTTCACCCTCATTATTTAAATGAAGCTGGATTTGAAGCAGCTTTTACCGCATTAGCTGAAGGTAAAAAAGTAGTTATTTATGCTGGTAGTGAAGTTAGAAAATCAAATGCTTGGAAAGCATTAACCAAGTTTGCAGAGAAATACAGTATTCCAGTTGCAACAACTATTAGTGCCAAAGGGTTAATTTCTGAAGAGCATGAATTATCATTGGGTATCGTTGGCTGGGTAGCACATCCTTATGCAACTAAGATAATAATGGAAGATGAAGTAGATGTAATGTTGTGTATCGGTGTTCAACTAAATTCAGCTGAAACAATGGCGGGTAGCATTAAAGCTAAAACAACTATTGTTAATTATCCTAACTTCCATAATGTATTCCAAAATATTGACTATGACTTTGAAGTGCTTGGGGATAGCCTTTCATTTTTAACGAAAGCATTGAGTGTTTCAGATGTTCGAAGTGAAAAATTATTGCAAAATAAAGCATTCCGTGAGGAATGGTTAAAATCAGCAAAAGCTCAATGTAATAATGTAAACGAATTCGATACTGAAAACACAACATTGGATAGTAAACCAATTCATCCTGCACGGCTTGTTAAAGCTTTGCGCAAAGTGATGCCACAAGATACTGTTATGGCAATTGATTCAGGTGCACATATGATGTTTGCATTCCATTATTGGACTGTAACTGATCCAACTCAAGTTATTACTGCGCTTGACTATATGGGTACTATGGGTTGGGCATGGGGCGCTGTCATTGGTAGTCAAGTAGCATTACCAAATCGCCCACATGTGTTATTTACTGGAGATGCATGTTCTCTGATGCATGGTATGGAGATCAAAACTGCAGTAGAGTACAATTTGCCGATAGTATTTGTTATTTCAAATAATCGTGCTTATGGTAATCCAAAATTACGGGCGATGAAATTTAGCCAGAAAGTAAATGACTTCATGAATATTCCTGCATTCGATTTTGCTGCATTAGGTCGTGCTTTAGGCGCTGAAGCATTTACAGTTACCGACTCAAAAGATTTAGAAGCTACAATTGAAAAAGCTTATAAACTTAATAAACCTGTAGTAATTGACGTAATCGTGGACAATGTACCAACTCCAACCAAAGTTTTTGACAAATACTTTGCGGCGAGTTTCTTCCATGGTG
>SSGY01000188.1 GCA_008017145.1 Neisseriales bacterium | reverse complement strand
GTGTTCAAATAAATTTTGCTTTTTCCATCTAGTAAATTGATAATAAACAGTTTTCCAATTCGGAAAATCATGAGGTAGGCATCTCCATTGGCAGCCTGTTCTTAATATGTATAAAACAGCATTTATTAATTCACGCTTGCTGTATTTGGGTGGTCTGCCGCCTTTAGCATAAGAAACAATAAAGTAGGGTTCCAGAAATTCCCATTCTGCATTATTTAAATCAGTTGGGTAGCTTTTTCTATTCATGATAGAACTATACCTTTATTATAACTCTAAATGAGGTTTACAGACAGCCTCTAGTAGTAGTTTTGATGTAATTGCGCAAGCTGTAACCTGTAATACAAATTGTATTTTTATTACTAATTTTGAATATGGATATTCAGGAAAATTAGATACTGGTGGTGGTCGTTCAGGTGTTCCTGGTATACCTGCCGCTAGTGGTGAATTAGGAGCAGATGCAATATGTCAATACGAAGCTTATGAGAGCGGATCAGTAATTCCAGCAGGTAAAACCTTTAAAACCTTGATATTAGACTCAAATTGAACTCCATGCGGGAATCTTGGTTGTGGAGAGTCGGTTGATGCAGGTTTTGAGTCCAATTGGATAGTTCGTCCGAATACGAGTTTCTATACTACGGATGGTAATTTCTTTATGACTAGCGATGCAAATGGTATATTTGAAAGTAGCTATAATCAAAATCAAATTCTTGATTCCAAAGGTAATCCTGTGAGTACTACACTAGAGTTTTGGATGGGTATGTCATGGCTACTTATCGAAAGCAACGTTGACTCATCACATATTTCAGCATGGACATCAATTGGTGGAAGTTTAAATCAAACACCTCCATCTAATAACTTCTCTGGTTATACGGCGGTGGTGGTCCGAGTGGACCTGCGGCTAATTGTACTAATTGGACAAGTATATCTCCAGCAAATGGCTACGTTGGTGATAACGGTCAGTATCCAAATTCATGGTATGGCGGCATAGCCGCATTATACACTAGTTATGGGTTCTTTTCTGCTCCAGCAGCTGCAAGTACAACAACTCTTGGTGCAGATGAGGTACGACCTACACGTTGGAATGATACTAATGTCTATAGTTGTAGTTTGGGTAAAGCGTTAATATGCATACAACAATAACAGGATTTAAATCCATTGTAAGTACATAATTTACTAATGTGTTTTATTTTGTGAGTTTTTTTCATTGCCCTCAAGCTTGCCTTATTCTTAGGCAAGCTTTTTTATTGAGTGAGAAAAAAGTTTTTTAATCAGTTCTTGAAAAATCTTGCATCGTTCTTAAATTAGTGATTAAATAGCGGTGTATCTGCTGATATTATAATGCAATTGCGTTGTTGGAAGACTTTTGAGTACCTTTGTGTACACATCGTTGGTCTACCTACGTCTAGAGTTTGCTGTTATATTCAGACAGTTACAGCGATTACTTGTCTTGTGTCTGTATTGAAAGATAAGTGAGAAATTTTTTATTTTTAACTAATCCGCAAAGGTGATAACGATGATGAATAAAAAATTAATTCTGGCTTTGGTTGCTGCGATTTCTGTCAGCACACCGTCTTTTGCAGCAACTATTCCTAATTCTTCTGCATCAGGTATAGTTTCTGCGTATCCTGATTTTTCAGCAATTTATGAGAATGTTGGTAAATCAGTAGTTAATATTAATGTAACACAGAATGTTACTCCACAAGGTGGTCAGTTCGGTAGTACGGGCGATCCAATGTTTGACTATTTTTTCAAACGAATGGTGCCGCAGCAACAACAAAAATATAAGCAACGGGGCTTAGGTTCGGGCTTTATTTTATCAAGTGATGGCTATATTTTAACCAATGCACACGTAGTGAATAATGCTGATAGTGTGACTGTAAAACTTAGCGATAAACGTGAATTTAAAGCCAAAGTTGTTGGGGTTGACATGACTAGTGATGTGGCGGTAATTAAAATCGCTGCTAAAAATTTACCAAGTGTCAAAATTGGCAATCCTAATAATCTCAAAGCGGGTAACTGGGTGGTGGCAATTGGTTCGCCATTTGGTCTTGAAAATACGATTACTCAAGGAATTGTTTCTGCTTTGTCACGAAGTCTTCCTGATGATAGCGCAGTTCCATATATCCAAACGGATGTACCGATTAATCCAGGTAATTCTGGTGGCCCGCTGATTAATCTCAACGGTGAAGTAGTTGGAATTAACTCACAGATTTACAGTAAGAGCGGTGGCTATATGGGAATTTCATTCTCCATTCCAATCGATTATGCAATGCGGGTGGCAGATCAGCTAAAATCAACGGGTAAAGTAGTTCATGGTCGCTTAGGGATTGCAATTCAGCCTGTGACCGAAGAATTAGCTTCTTCATTTGGTTTAAGTAGTGCCAAGGGAGCGTTAGTTAATGGTGTTGATGCTGGTTCTGCAGCTGAAAAAGCTGGAATTGAAGTTGGTGACGTAATATTAAAAGCTAATGGGCAAGAAATTAGCGATACATCTAAGCTTCCGCAAATTGTAAGTAATTTAGGTCCGAATAAACCAGTTAATCTAGTAATTTGGCGGAATAACCAACAAATTAATCTTACTGCTACTACTATGGCATCTGATGAAAATGGAACGTCATCACCTAACAATAATGGTAATAATTCTAATAACGCTAGCAGTAAACAAATTACTAAATTAGGTATTGCAGTAGCGCAGTTAAATGCGAAGCAATTGCAACAGCTAGGTCTGAAGCTAAATTCTGCACTGGTTATCCAAAGCGTAAACGGTGATGCACAATTCGCGGGCTTGGCAAGCGGTGATATTATTCTTGGAATTGCTAATACGCCCATTGCGTCATTGGATCAATTTGTGAAAATAGTAGATCGCTACAAAAATGGGCAGACTATCGTGTTGAAAATCTTACGTACCGATTCGCAACGGACAATTACTATGTTTTTACCATTTACTATTGGCGGTCAAAACATAAATTAATTTAAAGTTTTATACTCTTAAAAGTACGCTTAGTTTAAGCGTACTTTTTTCAATTTCTTCTTAAGTTTTTTCATGGAGTGTTTGTTAGATACGCGCTAAATATTTAGATTTAAATCAGTATGGTATTTGTTTGATTCTGAGATTTTAATCTCTATCAGACTAAAGTCATAGTTATATATCGCTTTAGTGAGTTTTACTGTGCTAGAATTATCAAAATATTTTGCTGGAAATTAATTTATGAAAACGCAGATAAAAAACTGGTTAAGAATCTACTCTGGATTTGGCTTACTGCTAGCTGTAAGCTTATCTGCTTGTAGCGGAGCTGGAACTGTTTCTAACAATACTGCTAGTACACACAATCCACCGCAAGGTCCTAATTCATATCCTGCAATCCAGGCGTTATTTAATCCAAGTCCAACATCAAACATAATGAGCTCATCAACCAGGAGATTACAATCTTCAACTACGGGTAACTGTGGTCAAAGTAATGATGCTGCAACAGGACTTACTGTAGCTTCCAGTTTTGTGAGTTTTATTCCTGTTGCAGGACCTGCGTTGGGTGCGATAGCCAAAGCGGGTAGCAGCGTTCTAAATCTTGAAGGGACCACAGCTGGTAATGCATGTATTCAATCTGCATTTAATCTTATTATTCAGCAATTGGCTGTTCAAGAGGCACAAATTCAAAATATTACCAATGCGTTAAATTTATCCAATAATACTTTTTATATGGATAATTATTTAAACGCCCTATCAAATGAAGCTACAGATCAGTATCTTTTCCAACAATCAGTTAGTTATTTTACGGGCATTTCTAATAATGGGGTATCAACCAATGAGATTGGATTAATGGGGAATATCATGTATGATATTCAGTTTTGGAATAGTAGTACCAGCAGTGGAGCAAGCACCGCAAATTATATGAACGAATCTGATTTGGCTGCATATATGGCAGCAAATCCAGCGTGGCTAACCAATACGTATCTACCTGCTGTAACTAAAGATGGGAATCAACAAGATTATCAAAATAGTTTAGTTAATTTGTCCGGAGCAGTAACCAGTGATACCTGTAGCCAGCCTTATCAATGTGTAACTCAGGCTAGTATTACTACCAGTAGTCAATTGTTAATGTATCAACAATTGTACACTACACTAGTTAGTCAAATTCAGACTCAGAATTATAATAATTATGTTTTGCTATATGATCAGTATAACGATACTTTAATGCAGGCTTATCAACAAAGCGTATTTGCTATGCAACAAGCTTATTATTTAGAGTACTTAAATAATCAGGTTAATTATAATAATGCAATGGCTTATGTCAATAGCACATCAACATTGAATCAATCTTTATCTTATGGTAATGTTCCGGCAACTATCTTCTACATTGATAATAGTTCTGAGCTTGTGGGGGAAAGTGTTGGTACTATTCAGCAGCAATATGTAAACGCCCAAGAACAATTAACCCTACTTTTTGCGGCATATATTAATCAAGCCTTTCAAAATACTCTTGAATATATCGTTACTGATCAGATAATGGGTGCACAAACTTACCCAAGTGGTTCGACTACTTTTGTCGTAAATGGTCAGAGTGTTACTGATAATAATCCTCCAAATTACGCAGCTTTATTAAGTAGTGGAAAGACTGCAAGTGGTTCTACTGTACAGACCCCAATGAGTTTCTTGCTGGCTAATTTAAATAAAGCAACTTCGGGTTCAGGAGTTCAAGGCTATACTTCGGCACTTGGTACATCTTTACAAAATCTAAGCTCAACAACTATGATTTACCAGTACTATGGTCTTAACGATGTTCGAACATGGGCACAAAGTGTTTCGACCTACAATGCCACAAATACTGAGTCAAGTGCTGAACTATTGTCTATAATTGCGTCTAACTATGAAAGTGCGCCACAGCTATTTATCAATGGCAGTGAATCTTTTGTGCAATTTAACCAAGCAGTTGTTCCGGGCTATTTAGCCACACCGACAGGTTATCCAAATGGATTGAACTATCAAACTATCAATCAATCACTGATGCCGTATTATGTTGCACTCGAGTCATACCCACAAGTAAGTGGTAGTTTGGCTAACAATATTAACCTTAGTGCGTGCAATCCATCCGCGGTTGGACAAATCCCTGGTTATAATCTATACTGGTATGTTCCCAATGGCGCAGATGGCACTTTTTCTTTAGGTACTCAAGGCGTTCCATATTTAATGTGCGGTAACTGGCAAACAAATTATTATCAATCTGATGTTTCAGGTAGCATTAACAATAATATGATAAGTTATACTGCCTCTAATAGCACTTTTGCGTATTTGGCTGCGCATATGTTGGTTTTTGCTAACTTAGCAGGTAATGCGTGGACAACGGTTCTTTTTACTAATAATCCTCAGAGCACAAGTTCTCGTCCAATAACTTATATGTACTCATATGATCCCAATAATTTTGGTACTAATTGGTATGACGGTTCAACTTTGGTTGCTGGTTCGTCATATAGTAATATTAGTGTGGGCGGATTTGGTAATGCTAATGAAAAAAATGCTTATGTTGTTGTTCCCGCGGGAGTGCAGACAACATTCCCGGATGGTTTCATTGCCTCATTTGGTATTAATCCAGTTCAAAATAGCGCAAGCTATGATACTAATACTATTGGGATATCCTATAACCCAAACCTTGATATAGTTCAAATTAATGGTGAAAGCATAAATAGTGAGTATTCACGCTGGAATTATCCGGGTAATCCAGATGGAATGCCCTATAACTGGGCTCCGGCTTTTCTAAATGTAACTTTAACTTCAACCAATCCATCCGGAAATAATAGTTATGTTAGTGGGCTTCTACTTAACGGTAACTTATTATTTGTTAATGGTTCCCCTTCTGGTAATGGTGCTTCATTTTATGGTCATACTTACCCAGGACAGTACACTTATTTAAGCCTTAATCCTACGGGGTATACGCCAAATATGCCACCCCCTTACAATATAACTGTGCCAAACTGTGAATGGCCGTGGGTAGATTATAAGAGCAGCTATGAATTGCCTACGTTTGTCTGCTCGCTAAGTTCCTATTGGTAATTTAGCTAAAACCTCGGAGGATATCTCCGGGGTTTTGTATTTCAGATAAATTGGGCGGCACAATGTGTTATAATCCGCATATTTTATTTTGTACAAATACTGATTTTAGGACAACATGAAACATATACGAAATTTCTCAATTATTGCCCATATTGACCACGGCAAATCTACGCTGGCTGATCGTTTTATCGAGTTTTGTGGTGGATTAGACAAACGCGAGATGGATTCGCAAGTGCTTGATTCAATGGATATCGAAAAAGAGCGCGGAATCACGATTAAAGCCCAAACGGCAGCACTAAACTATAAAGCAAAAGATGGAATTATCTATAATCTTAACTTGATTGATACTCCAGGACATGTTGATTTCTCCTATGAAGTATCGCGTTCTTTATCGGCTTGTGAAGGTGCGCTGTTGGTAGTTGATGCTTCACAAGGGGTTGAGGCACAAACGGTCGCCAATTGTTATACTGCGATTGATTTGGGCGTTGAAGTATTACCTATTTTAAACAAGATTGATTTGCCATCAGCAGAGCCTGATCGGGTTGCGCAAGAGATTGAAGATATTATCGGACTTGAGGCGATGGACGCAGTGCATTGCTCTGCGAAAAATGGAATTGGGCTACAAGATGTGCTCGAATTAGTCGTTGCCAAAGTTCCACCACCACGTGGGGAGGTTGACAAACCGCTCAAAGCATTAATTATTGACTCATGGTTTGATAATTATGTGGGTGTAGTAATGCTGGTACGCGTAGTTGATGGGGTCTTAAAACCCAAAGATAAGATCAAATTTATGAGTAATAAAGCCACTTATCTATGTGAACAAGTTGGTGTTTTCACACCTAAAGCAATTCAAAAAGCTCAATTGTCAGCAGGACAAGTAGGGTACATTATTGCAGGTATTAAAGAATTACAATATGCCAAAGTTGGCGATACCGTGACGTTAGATGCTAATCCAGCTAGCGAACAATTACCTGGCTTTAAAGAGATTCAGCCGAAAGTATTTGCCGGGCTTTATCCGGTAGAGTCGCATGATTATGAAAATCTCCGTGATTCATTAGAGAAGCTTAAACTTAATGATGCTTCGCTAAATTACGAACCAGAAGTTTCGCAAGCCTTAGGTTTTGGTTTTCGTTGTGGTTTCTTAGGCTTATTGCATTTAGAAATTGTCCAAGAACGTCTAGAGCGTGAATTTGATATGGACTTGATTACTACCGCACCAACCGTGGTGTATCAGGTTTTGGATAAAACAGGCGAGGTATTTACGGTTGAAAATCCAGCTAAATTACCCGATCCTAGTCGGATTCAGGAAATTCGTGAGCCTATCATTACCGCTAATATTTTAGTCCCAAATGATCATGTTGGCGCGGTAATTACCTTATGTACGCAAAAACGTGGCGTACAGATGAATATGCAATATATGGGTCGCCAAGTTATGCTCTGTTATGAAATACCGCTTAATGAAGTGGTGTTGGACTTCTTTGATAAACTAAAATCAGTTTCACGTGGCTATGCTTCGTTTGATTATGAGTTTAAAGAATTCCGCGTTTCGGATTTGGTTAAATTGGATGTGCTGGTAAATGGTGAGCGAGTTGATGCTTTATCGCTCATCGTGCATCGTGCCAATTCACAATATCGTGGGCGAGAATTAGTTTCTAAACTGCGTGAGCTAATTCCGCGCCAGATGTTTGATATTGCGATTCAGGCAGCAATTGGTGCGCACATTATTGCTCGTGAAACAGTTAAAGCTATGCGTAAGAACGTATTGGCAAAATGTTATGGTGGTGATATTAGCCGTAAGAAAAAACTACTTGAGAAGCAAAAAGCAGGTAAAAAACGCATGAAGCAGGTTGGAAATATTGAGATTCCACAAACTGCTTTCTTGGCAATTTTGCAGGTTGACTAAACCACGTTGATACTTTATAAAACCCACTTATTTTTATGAGTGGGTTTTATTTTCTAAATTTATATTCACTACCTAATTTCATTATTTCAATTGCCCCAACAGCGTTGCACTCAAGTAATCTAAAAATCTGTCATAAATATCCGTTTTGGATAAAATAATCCTGAAAGTCTATGCTAAACTAAGTAATATACTATTATTGCTTTAGATTAACTATTATCAGGTCTTATAAAAAATGAAGAACTTCTCGCGATTGCTAAAAACAAAATTGCTATGCCTTGCCTCTGGATTACTTGTTATTGCTAGTATTACGGCTTGCAGTAACTCGACAGCAAATAATAGTAATGGAGCATCTCCAACAGTTACTCCGACTGCAGTTACGATAGACAACGCAGGAGTTATCCCAGTTTTTGGTAATAGTTCGACTTCAACTGTAGTTTATGTACACAACAATACCAACAAATCAATAAGTAGTATTAGTTATGGCTTAACCACTAATGTTGCTCATACATCTTTGGCTTCAAGATTAACTAGTTTATCTAAACGAGCACAAAATTTGGCTAGCATTGATGCAAGTCAATGTTCAACAGTTGCCGCAAATCAGGCTTGTCCGATTGCAATAGTAACACCAATGTTGAATGGACTTAATACTCAGGGCTCAATCCAGATCAAAGCCAGTTATAATCTTGATAATCACCCTCAAAGTTTTACACAGTTAATCAGTTATGCACAGGTTCAAAATAATACAGCAACTGCAGGCGCCAAATTCCAATCTGGAGCAAGCATTTCAGGTTATGGTAATCCTACGGGTTATGCAACAATTTACTTATATGGCAGCGGTCAAAATCAAGTCTATGATGTTTCAAGTATAACAATTAACAAACCAGCAATCACTATAGTTAATGGGAATATCAGCGGGCAGCAGATTCAGTCTAATTTTGTTCAAGCGGTTGAAATTAGCTCGCCAATTGCTAATTCTTCAATTAGTGCGGCTATAACCGTTGATTCAAATATAGCAAGTAAACTCAAAAATAATTCAGCTAAGAATGTTGCTAAAGCTTTAAATAATACAGCTCAGTTTAGTAATAGTGTTGATGTTGCAGTAGAACCAGCTGCTTCTGGTGCAATCTTAACTACCGGATTAATTCCGCTGATCAACACAGCCATAACAACTAGTGGTAGCGTATTAGTTCGTAACGCTGGTAATCAAACCGCAGAGCTAGGGAGCGTTACTGCGGGTAGTGGGATTAGCAATCTATCTGGTTGCAGTAATAGCTCTTTAGCACCAAGTGGAACTTGTACTATTAGCTTCAACGTAACTGAATCAGGTGGAAATGCCAATATTACAATTCCTTATACTGGTGGTAGTGTTAGCAATGTAGTTGCTAATGTAACATGGTATAACGGTGTAGGAGCAGCACTGGTTTCAATGTCTAGCTCTGCAGATCCGCTTTCTTTTTTAGCAACTGTTGGTGGCAGTACCACTATTACTGTTACCAATATTGGTGGCTATAGCCTCAATAACATCAGCATTCCAGCACCAATTGTTGTAGGAGGTAATGCTACCGCTACTCTTGGTGCTAATAATTGTGCAACGATCGGCTCACTGGCAATAGGTAGCTCATGTGAATACACAGTTAATGTAAATGATAATCAAGTTGATCTTGGCGGGCAAATCAATGTGGGTTTTAATGCTAGTTATGCTGGTACTGGTGGAACAACGTCTTATAACAGACTGATACCTATTACATACAATTCAACATCTTATAGTGCAATAATCACAATTACCCCAGCTACCCCTAGCTTAACAATTAGTGGAAATAATTTTGAATCAACCACTCTGGCTTTAACCATCAGTAATAGCGGTAATTTGCCAGCTAATATTACAAATACATTAAGTAACAATCCTTCATACTTAATTGAAAGTGCCACAACCTGTGGAGCAACTTTGAACGCAGAAAGCTCTTGTACTAGCACGTTAAAATTGGGTCCTACCTACAGCCCTGTAGAAAGTAGTGGAACGAGTAATTATACTGTTAGCTACACTGCTAATGGACAAACACCTACTGGGAGCGTAGCAAGCAGCATTAGTTGGAATGTGCAGGGTTATGCGCAAAGTATTTCAATAGAAAGTTATACCGTCATTAATGGTAGTGCTTATTCTGGCAATGGCACTGAACAAAACTCGTATATTTTTTCAGGCAGTAGTAATAATGCAGGGATGTCCATAGGGATAACTTATAAAAATACGGGTAATTCAGATTTAAAATTAATGGGAATCCAGGATAATAATAGTCCC
>SSGY01000099.1 GCA_008017145.1 Neisseriales bacterium | reverse complement strand
TGACTTTTCGAGTCTGAATATCTGTGCCGCGCTTCTAAGTGGCTTGCGCCACTTTCGCTAGACGTCGATTAAAGTATATCTCTATACTTAATCTATTAATTTCTCAATATTCGGTTTCCCGTTCGACTTCTAACTATCTGTGTCTAATCTTATCTCTAAGACCAAACTTTTTTCGTATTTCTTCAATACACTGATAGCTAGATGCCTCACATTTATTGATTGTTTTTCTTGTTAAAGATCTGTTCTACATACTCTTTACAACTCATTTGTTTCAAATATAGATGTTTTGGAGTGCAGGTCGTTATTATCACATGTAGGAACACCAAATGTCAAAATAATTTTGATAATTTTCATCAAGTAATACTCACTCAAATTACTGTATTAGCGAATTCCTTAATTAAATCTATAGGATAGCAACTAAGTATGAATTTACCACTCAGGAAAATATGTTGTATTTATTTAACATCAACCATTTAAACAGGTAACCAAGAAGATTTACTTGCTATGCCAAAGTGAATTACTGTAGAATACCTAAACCATATGTTTAATTACTATTTAGAGGTTAGCAATAAATGACCATTAAGACACTTATCATCGAAAGTTATCGCTCTATTCAAAAGCTGGAACTAAATTTGCAACCGTTGAATCTCATTACTGGGCACAATGGCTGCGGTAAAAGTAATGTATATAAAGCATTAAACCTATTAGCTCAGGCGGTCAATGGTCAATTAGCTTCCAATATTGCTAACGAAGGAGGGATTCCTTCAATTATGTGGTCTGGACATCGTAGTCGAACTAAGTGACCGGAGCAGTCGCCTAAATCTGAGCGTTAACACTAATGAGTATTGCTACCACATGAGTATTGGAATCCCAATTCCTGTGCCTAGGTCTATGTTTTATCTTGATCCAGAAGTAAAAGAAGAGCGAATTTGGATTGGCTCTAAACCAAGAATCAGTAACCTTATCCTAGATCGCAAAGCTAATACCACCTTTACTTACGATCTCAACAACCAAAAAACAACTTATCCATTTTGCCTCAACCTGTCCGAATCAGTCCTTGCACAGCTGAAAGAGCCACAACGTTATCCAGAGCTTTTCAATCTAAGTGCAGCAATCAAAAACTGGCGTTTTTATCATAGTTTTCAAACCAGTGCAAATTCACCGATTCGCGCACCGCAAGCTAGCGTCAGAAGCAGCGTTCTTAATGATGATGGATCAAACTTAGCTGCAGCAATCAAAACTATTTATGAAATTGGTGATATTGAACTATTTAATGAATTGATTGCCGATGCTTTTAATGGTGCACAAATAGATATTGTAGACCCTCATCAAAAAGCTAAATTTGAAATTAAATTCAAACAAGCAAATCTATTTCGAGCGCTAGAGGCTAGTGAGTTATCTGATGGAACACTTAAATATATTTGTTTAGTCACCACGCTTTTAACTCCACGACCACCTGAAGTATTAATTTTAAATGAACCAGAAATGAGTTTGCACCCAGATTTAATTCCACATCTGGCAAAACTCATTGCAAATGCGAGTAGTAATTCTCAAATCATTGTGACATCACACTCACGAGAGTTACAAGCAGAATTAGCCACAAGATACCACGCGAATCTAATTCAGTTAGAACTAAGCACCAATGGCACCCAAATAGTTGGAAATATCAACTTAGATGATGAATAAATTATTGCCGCGGTGCAGCATCGTATCTTGAGTAAAAACAGTACAAACATGGTAGAATATTGACATCAAATGTTAACGTTAACACATTAGAAATTAACACACATAAAGAGGCATTAATATGAAATATAGCTGGCGTTGGTTTGGTCCACAAGACCCCGTTTCAATTCAAGATGTACGACAAACAGGTGCAACTGATATTGTATCAGCATTACACCACATTCCAAATGGGCAAATTTGGAGTATCGAAGAGATAAAAAAGCGACAACATGAAGTGGAGTGGGATCAGGTAAATGATGAAGCAACCAATTTACGCTGGAGCATTGTAGAAAGTGTTCCAGTTCATGAAGACATTAAAAAACGCACAGGCAATTACCTACAATACATTGAAAACTACAAACAAAGTATCCGTAATTTAGCAGAATGCGGGATTAAAATTGTTATTTACAACTTTATGCCAATAATAGACTGGACGCGAACTGACTTGGCTTATCGTTTGCCAAATGGCGTATTAGCACTTCGCTTTGACTATTTTGAATTTGCTGCATTTGATTTATTTATCCTTAAACGTGATAATGCCGCAAATTATTATACCCCTGAGGAGCAAACCAAAGCACAGGAAGTTTATGCTTCAATGACGGAAGTAACCAAGCAACGGTTAATTAAAAATATCATTGCTGGACTTCCTGGTGCCGAAGAAAGTTTTACTCTCGATCAATTCAAAGATGCACTTAATCAATATCGTGAAATAAATGCCGACAAACTCCGCAGTAATTTATTTGCCTTTCTAAAAGAAATTTTGCCAGTTGCCGATGATTGTGGTGTGCGGGTTGCAATTCATCCTGATGATCCACCACGTCCAATGTTTGGCTTACCGAGAATATTAAGTAATGAACATGATATCAGTTTACTTATGCAACAGTTTAGCAGCAAAAACTGTGGTTTAAACATTTGTGCTGGTTCACTGGGTGTGAGCGCAGACAATAACCTAGAGAAATTTATTCGCACTTGGGGTGAACGTATTCCTTTCGTTCATTTACGCAGTGTAAAACGTGAAGCTGATGGCAGCTTTTATGAAGATGAACATATTGCAGGAAGCACCAATCTGGCTAAACTAGTCAAAGCAGTACTTGATGTTGAGCAACAAACTGGCAACGAAATTATCATTCGTCCTGATCACGGGCATCAAATGCTGGATGATCAACGCAAAAAAAGCAACCCTGGCTACTCATGTATTGGGCGAATGAAAGGAATTGCAGAGCTAAAAGGTATGGAATTAGCTATTCGTACTTTTGATATTTAATATATTGAGCTGTAGGTAGATGCTAATTAGTATACTCATCGCCTTTGAATCTTGAACTTTGTCGGATTTCAAAAAAGGCTTATTATAATTTATATTTATTAGGCAATTACTTACAACTCTATCAATAATTTTAAGAGCTAATATGACTGATCGAATAGAACACGATTTAAACTTGTTACCTCAATGGGGACCATACACCAAAAAATATATTGGTGTATCACATATTTCCGATAAAATTCATGGCATTAGATTTGATTTAAGTATTTTTCCCGGAGTATACCGACGCAAAACAGAATTACCTAATGTGATGTTTGAAACCAATCACTTTCCGTGGTACGCTAATACCCGTCTCACTCATTATAAATTTCGTCATATGATTGAATGGAAAGATTTAGTCTTTTGTGATGTTGATTATTTACTTCATGATGAGAATACACAAGCATTTAAAGCCAATTTTGTTAATAATACAAATGTTTCGCAAACGTTAGCGCTACACTTTTTAGCATCAATCCATTTTGCGGGCAAAAAAGAGTATGAACCAGACAATTATCTGCAACCAGCAATCGTTAATCTTGCCAAGAATGTAGCATGGATTAATTCTAATCAGTATATAAAATACATTACCAATGAAGTATTACCTACAGACAACCTAAATCCTGATGGAAAATTTAAATACGAAACACTTGAAGATGGTTATGTAAATGGTAGCCGTATAGAGTTTGCTCATTCAAGTGGTGATAGTGTTACTTATGATTTATCTATAACTAGTGGTAATATCATTAAATTACGCTATCACTCCACTCATGATACTTCTGTTACGCTAAAGCTAGACAATAATAAACAACTACTCCAATTACCAAAAAATGATGAACCAACCTTAATATCATTAGCTAAAGTCGATCGGAACTATCAGCAAATTACCTTGATTGCTAATGAAAGTAATACATTTTATCTCGATGGGCTATTAATTGGCAATGAAAACTGTATTGACAAAACTACATTTGAATTACTCAATCTGGATACAACTCCAGAAATAATTAAGCTTAACGACACATATATATTAAAGTACCCTCAAATACCGCAATATTATGGCATTAATTTTTTTGCGGAAGATTATGAATTACGTGAGTTTATTAGTGATAACTTAGACACCTTTTTTGCAAAAAATGCCAATGAGCATGTGCAAAGAAAAATGATAGACAAGCTCGGAGAGCATCATTACACTAATTGGTATTTACGCCCATTAAATGTTAAAGCAAATCATCAACATGATATTTATGGTTTAGTGACCTGCGGCAGTTATGCCGACGTAATTAGCAAATTAGAAAAAACTACGCTAAATCACCTACAAAAAGATTTTCACCAATTAGCAAAGGAATACGCACCAGTTACGCTTGGACAGCAAATTATATCTGCGACTATGCTAAGCAATGTAGTTTACCCAGTTTATACCTGTGGCAAATATATACGCCATAGTACACCTGGTCGCTGGTGGGATTGTTTATATACTTGGGATTCTGGCTTTATTGGCCTTGGTTTATTAGAACTTGATATTGAGCGAGCTAAAGAAAATTTGCGGGTCTATCTAACCTCTAAAGGTGCTGAAAATAAATTTATACATCATGGTTCCCCTGTACCCGTTCAGTTTTATCTTGCCAATGAAATATTTAATAAATCATCAGACATAACCTTTATTAGCAGCGTTTTCACCAGTTTATTACAATATTATCGTTTCTTAAGAGGTAGCGTGGGAAGTAGCGATACCAATCGCTTTAAAAGCGGATTATTACAAACGTGGAGTTATTTTTATAATTCAGGTGGTTGGGATGATTACCCGGCTCAAAAACATTGCCATGACAATAACATAATTAGGTATGTAACACCAGTTATTACCACCGCTCATGTGATTAGAGCGGCAAAGATACTATTAAAATTTGCTATGATTGTTGATAGTTACAATAATGTTATTAATGAATTAACTAATGATATACAAACACTATCATCCAATTTAAATAAATATAGCTGGGATAATGAGTGTGGTTACTATAGTTATGTTATGCATGACTCAGATGGAAACGCCATAACTAAATTAACCGCACCAGATGACTCTAACTTTAACCAAGGTTTGGATGGTTTATACCCGCTTATAAGCGATACTAGTAACGAGCATCAAACTAGTAGCATGTTGAGACACTTACAAAATCCAGCCGAAATATTTTCGCCAATTGGTCTTAGTGCGGTATCACAAACCGCTAGTTATTATTGCAATGATGGATACTGGAATGGAACTATTTGGTTTTCACATCAATGGTTCTTTTGGAAAGCTATGTTTGACCATATACAACACGAATTTGCAGATAAGATTGCCAAAACAGCATTAGACATCTGGGAACAAGAATGTGGTTTGAGCTATCGTAGCTTAGAGCATTTTGTAATTGAAACTGGACGAGGTGCAGGCTGGTCCAATTTTAGCGGACTATCATGTCCTCAAATCAATTGGTTTCATGCATATTACACCCCGTATCGGATTAATCTTGGCTTAGACTGCTCATTATTGGAACAAACGAATTCAAAAGATTATGTTTCATTTAGAGTACAAAAATTTACAAATAAGCCATCATTAGTACTATTTGTAGTTCCCAGCAACTGGAACAAATTTGAATGTTACATTAACGATCAAATAGCTCAAAGCAAAACAACTTTTAGCAAAATAGCATATTGGCTGGAGCTACCAAACTCTAGTGAATGTAGTAAATTTAATATCTTAATTAAAAGGATATAGCGCATGAAATTAGCTAAAATTAAAATAATTTTATCCTTTTTTTGCTTGAGTTTTCTAACTTGCGGTTTTCCTATTTTTATCATGCAGGGAGTTAACTACTATCATGTAGATCACGCATCAGCAGGAACACTAGAAGTGTATTTCAATTTAACTCGGGTTTGTGCTGCCTTTCTAATCTTTACGTTGTTTCTAAAATTTGGATATCGCCGCCCAATCGGAATTGCTTTTTTGGGTGTTGCCCTTGTTGCCGCACTGCAACCTATTATTGATTCCATCTGGACAATTCGCTTATTTATGCTGTTAGTTGGAGTTGCCTATGTAACAATTAATGTGGGCTGTTACTCTATGGTAAGTTTGGTAACCAAAAATCAAGCTGAACATGCAAGCTTCATCAATACCATGGAAGGTCTGCATATGTTTGCCAGCATGTTTGGAATGTGGTTATTTTCTTTCTTTACCAAAGATGATAGCAATAGCTGGTTAAATACCTTTTGGGTAATTGCAGCAGTATGTGCAATCATGTCCGCCTTGTTTTTATTACACTCAATTGACCATAAGCCAGTAGATCTAAAGCGTTCAGAAAATATCTTACAGGTGTTACGTAAGTTACCTAAATATTTATTTACACCACGTGTATTCATGGCTGTATTTTTATTAGTTTGTTATGAACTAATTGAGGTTGGAATGGGATCGTGGTTACATAATTTCAATCATGAAGTATTGCAATTACCTGAGGCAATCAGTATTCAAATTGGTAGCTTTTTTGTTATGTCAATTGCAATTGGTCGCTTAACTGGTGGAGTATTATTTAAGTACTTTAAATTTTATCATGTCTTATTGATAAATTATATAGTGGGGTTTGTGCTTATTGCTTTTGCTTTAACTCTATTTAAAGTTGGACTCGGGCATGATGTAACTTCAATATTCAATGCTCCAATAGTTGCTTTTTTGTTGCCTGCATTAGGCTTATTCATCGGCCCAACTTATCCGACAATTACTTCAACTTTGTTAAGTAAAATCCCAGCGGTTGACCATTCAATTATAATGAGTATGTTAATGATTATCGTTGCTGTCGCGGATAGTGCATCAACTCGCTTGGTTGGCAGTTTATTTGGTTCTGATGGCGGAATTTATGCTGTTGGAATAAGCGTACTATTACCGTTGGGAATACTATTTTTATTTATTCTGCCCTATGGGCTACTAAATAGAAATGCGCCTAATGCCAATCAGCAACCGTAGTAAAAAAAACTATTTATTATTTTGATATTTAAAATTAACTTATTTTTATTTGTATTGCGAGAAAATGAAACTACCTAAACAACTAATAAACTGGCAACAAAACCCAGACAATTCAATTTTGCTTAATATCGATAACTGCTATTGCAAAATATATTTGTTAACTGATGACATAATTCGCATCCGTACTTCATTCACCAATGAATTTCTGGAAGAGTCTTATATCTTAACTACCACAGCGTGGCATGATCGCTTTGATAATTTATTGACAGGTGAACGTCAAAGAATCAATGCGCTTGCTCCTCTTATTGAAGAAAACGAAATAGCTTTAACGCTAAAAACACAGACTCTACAAGTCATTATTAACAAATCACCATACTATATTCAAGTGCAAAATAACTCAGGACAAACGATTTATTCTGACCTCAAGTCACGTCCTTATGCTCAAGACCAACTGGGGCGCGTTAGTCACTATACTGAGATTGATATTGAACAGGACTGTTTTTATGGTTTTGGTGAAAAAACCGGTGCTATCAATAAACTTCGCCGGAGACTAGTGCAAAATGCCAAAGATACACTGGGATACGATCCAGAACACAGTGATCCTTTATACAAGCATATTCCATTTTACATCAAGCTAAACCGTCAAACGCAGCAGGCAGTCGGATTTTTCTATCACAATACTTATGAATCAGTATTTGATATGGGTGTTGAGCATAGTAACTACCATCACCGCTATAGTTATTTTTGTGCCGACGGTGGTGACTTAGATTTGTTCATTTTAAATGGTCCGAGCATTGCCGAAGTAGTTGAACACTATACTGATATCACGGGTAAATCAGCAATGTTACCGATTTACGCATTAGGTTATCTTGGTTCAACCATGTACTATGTAGAGTTATCCGAAAACTGTGATGATGAAATTGTTAATTTTGTCAAAACCTGCCGTGAAGAATTGATTCCGATTGATAATTTTCACCTCTCATCTGGTTATACAGTTGATGCAAGCAATAAACGCCAATTATTCACGTGGAATAATACCAAATTTAGCAACCCAAGTAAATTTTTTAGCCAAATGCACGAAAATGGTGCACCAGCTACACCAAATATCAAACCGGGTGTATTGCTAACCAATCCCAATTATGCATCAATGAGTGCCCAGAAAATCTTCATTGGGCAATCTGGACAAAGTTCAGAACCATATGTTGATTATTGGTGGGGAGGCTTAGGTTCTTTTGTTGATTTCACCAATCCACAAGCGCGTAAAATGTGGAGTGAGTATTTAACTAGCTCACTATTTAACAATGGCGTAACTTCATTATGGAATGATAATTGTGAGTATGATTCGTTAACCGACCGCGATGTCTGCTGTAATTTCGATGGTAAATTAGCTAAACTTGCGCAAGTCAAATCAATTCAACCTAATTTAATGGCATTTACTGGTTATCAGGCAATGTTAAAACACGATCCAAATATTCGCCCATACTCGGTTAATCGTGGTGGATTTGCCGGAATTCAACGTTATTCGCAAACTTGGGCTGGAGATAACTACACCTCATGGAAAAGTTTAAAATTCAATATCGCGACTATTTTAGGTATGGGATTATCCGGTGTTGCCAATAATGGTTGTGATATTGGTGGCTTTTGGGGACCACATCCCGATGCTGAATTATTTGTGCGGTGGGTGCAAAATGGTGTTTTCCAACCGCGTTTTTCAATTCATTCCTGCAACACCGACAATACCGTAACTGAGCCGTGGATGTATCAGGAATACACACCACTAATTCGTGAAGCAATTAACCTACGCTATCGCCTAATGCCCTACTTTTATTCATTAATGCGTCAAGCACACCAAAGTGGGCATCCGATTATGCGCCCAACTTTTTATGAATTCCAGCATGATTGTATGACTTACGAACAAAGTGTAGATTTCATGCTTGGCAGTAGTTTACTGGTGGCAAATGTGGTTGAAGAATCGGCAACTAGTCGCAAAGTGTATTTGCCGAATGGCGCTAATTGGTATGATTTTTATACGATGCAAAAATATGCTGGTGGACAAGAGATTGAAATCCCAGTTGATCTAAGTTCAATTCCATTATTTATTCGTGATTCTGCAATAATTCCGTTGACAAGGGATGAAGCACGTCTACGTAGTGGTTACTTCAAGCATCTTAAGCTATTAATCGGAGGTGAAAACAGTGCGTTCAACTTATATCAAGATGATGGATTATCTCAGGCATATAAAGATGGCAACTATTCGCAAACTACGATCAGTGTCGTTAAATCTGCCGAGCAAACGCAGATTAACTTTGAGCATAGTGGCAAGATTGCACCTCAAACGCAATACCTAGAGCTGGAATTGATTAACCAAGATAAAGGTCCCTACTGGTTAAGTAGCAATGGTAATAAATTGCAGCATTTCTTGCATCGGGCTAAATTTGATGAGGCTCAAGAGGGATGGTATTATAGCAACCGCAAAGGCTCGGTTGAAATAAAATTAGCTTTTCCAAACTGCGATAGCCAAATTATTGTTAGCTTCGCCCATTTTGATTTGATTGGAATGTAATGACTAAGAAAAAACTTACCCTCAAAGAAAAAATTGCCTACGGAATTGGTGATCTAGGTAATGGTTTTACTT
>SSGY01000013.1 GCA_008017145.1 Neisseriales bacterium | reverse complement strand
TATCTTTGACGCCGCTAAATACGGCTGAGAGCTTAATTGAGTAGCAATCAAAGCTACTCATAATAATATTAGCTAGTGTAGTTTTACCGACTCCAGGAGGACCCCAAAGTATCATTGACTGTAGTTTACCATTTTTGATGAGATTGGCAAGCGGTGCACCATTTGCAATTAAATGACGCTGTCCGATAACATCGTCTAAATTTTTAGGACGTAATAATTCGGCCAGCGGCTGCATAAATTACTCCTGAATCAATTCTACTTTATAGCCATCAGGATCTTCGACAAAAGCAATAATTGTTGAACCATGTTTCATTGGCCCTGGCTCGCGAACTACTTTACCACCATTCGTTTTGGCAATCTCACACGCAGCATAAATGTCATCGCAACCTAATGCAATATGTCCATAGGCATTACCTAAATCATAGCTTTCAGTACCCCAGTTATGAGTTAGCTCAATCACACTTTGCGAGCTTTCTGCTCCATAGCCAATAAATGCCAGCGTGAATTTACCCTCTGGATAATCATTACGGCGTAATAATTGCATTCCGAATGCTCTAGTATAAAACTGAATACTTTTATCTAAATCAACCACCCGTAACATCGTATGTAAAATTCGCATAAATCTCCCTTTAAAAAACATTTCTTAGTTGGCGTAATGCCACAAAACAATTCTCTTCATCATTGATTAATTCACCACTTTTTGCGCTAACTATAGCCCAAACATGAGGTTCATCACAACGCAAAAATAAATTATAGCGCAATTCATCGGCAAGCACCGTTGGCAATGAATTTTGCGTACTACTAAGCTTCATCACTAAATATTTGGCATAATCTTGATAATAAGCATGATTTTCATCAATTGACGTAATAAACCGCAAATTATTCGCCGTGTATTCGTGTGCCGGATAACATAAAGTTGACTCTGGTAACGCTTTTATTTTACTTAATGAATTATACATCGCAACAAAATCATTGGTAAATACTCGTCCACAGCCCATGCCAAACAAGGTGTCACCGCAAAACAAATGCTTATCATCAACCAAATAACAAACATGCTCAAATGTATGCCCTGGAGTTAACAATACCTTAACTGACAGATCCAAATCTGCAAGGTATAGCATTTGCCCATCTGCAAGCTGTTGATTAAAATTGTCAATGTATTCAGGATGATATCGCTCGCATAACATTTTAACGCCGCCAGTATGATCGGGATGATTATGAGTAAGCAGGATCACTTTGAGTGCCAGATCATGCTGCTGTAAGTATTTTTCAACTACATGAGCTTCAGTTGGATCTACAACTATAGCGCTTTTATCATCATGAATCAGCCAAACATAGTTATCTTTTAGCGCACGCAGCGCAACTATCGTGTATTTCAACTTTTCTCTTTTTCCAACTTTAATTTAGACTGTTTAAGCTCAGCTATTTCTTCACTGCTAAGTTTTGGAAAATCAATATCTAAACCATTAATAGCATCAGCAATCACGTGTGCCACAATTGCTCGTGCAATTTTCTTATCGTTAGCAGGTACAACAATCCACGGTGCATGCTCATGTCCAGTTTCGGAAAGCAAATCTTCGTAAGCACCAGTGTAGTCATCCCAGAACTGACGCTCTTTAAGATCAGCTGGAGAAACCTTCCAGTACTTATCTTCAATAGTCAAACGCTCCAGCAGGCGGTTTTTTTGTTCATCTTTGGAAATATGCAAAAAGAATTTTAAAACCACAATTCCACTACGTGCCAAATGACGTTCAAAAGCATTAATATCTTCATAGCGTTCCTGCCAAAATTTCTTATTTTTGGCAACTGATAACTCAGCAGGCAGCTGTTCCATATATTCTGGATGAACTTTAACCGCTAGGACATCTTCATAGTGTGAACGATTAAATACCACCACTTCACCACGTGATGGAACTACTTTTTGATAACGCCAAAGAAAATTATGCGCATGCTCTTCGGCAGTTGGCACTTTAAAGCCTTGTACGCGGCATCCCTGAGGATTAATTCCACTTAAAATATGGCGAATAGTACCATCCTTACCCGCAGTATCCATTCCTTGTAATACGATCAAAACTCCGTACTTTTTACAAGCCCATAATTTTTCATGAGCACTGATTAGTGCCTCTCGGCTTTGCTCCAAAACCTCACTAGCAAAATCGTGTGCTTTTTTCTTACCAGATTTTTTAACCTCTTTTGCTTTATAATCCGCGGGATGTTTGGCTAACTTAATTTTATTTGGCTTATCAATTACAATATCAGCAAACTGTGGATTAATTTTAGGTTTAGTAATTGCCATGATGAATCTCCAAGTTTAATTTATAAATTTACGGTGCAATATCGGAACAACCTCGCTGATTTTATCACTTGGCACGATCATACTGATATTAATATTACTTGCGCTATACGACAGCATTTGTACACCTATATTAGATGAATCAAAAATATCAAATAAGTCCTGCATAATCCTTGGCGTAGACATAATCTTTTCACCGACTAATGACACTGTTCCAAAACCTTCGATATAATCAGTTTTAGCAAATTTATTTAGTTCAAGCAATGCCTCGTCTAACTTGCCAATATTATCCAAAGTTACTGATACACTTACCTCTGATGCAGAGAGCATATTTACCGAAATATTTTTATGCGCTAATACCGCAAAGATTTTTTGTAAAAATCCTTTGGATAAAAACATATTTGCCGAATAAATATTAATCAATGGTGCTGATTTTTTCCAAGTCACAGATTTAACCAAGCCATCATTATTGTCTGCATTATGCTCAATTAAAGTTCCACAGTTATCAATATTGAATGTATTTAATACACGAACTGGAATACCAGATTTCACGGCTGGTTGAATTGTCCGCGGATGCAATACTTTAGCACCAAACATGGCTAATTCGGCTGCTTCTTGGTAAGATAGCTGAGGTATAAGTTTAGCATCGTTAATTACCCGTGGGTCAGCTGAATAGACTCCATTTACATCAGTCCAAATTTGAATCTCTTCTGCATTTAACGCATAACCAATAATTGCCGCAGAATAATCAGATCCTCCACGCCCCAAAATCGTTGTCTCACCACTTTGCGTAGCACCAATAAATCCAGTAATTACTGGCACAATATTTTTTTCAACGATTGGTAAAACTGTTTTTTTACAATGTTTTTTAGTCGCTGCATCAATAAAATCAGCACCACCAAAATGTTTGGTCGTAATAATACATTCTGTCGCGCTAACTTGTTTGGCAGGATTTCCACGTGAAGACAAGAACTTGCTGATTAAGTGCGATGACATCATTTCTCCAAAAGAAACAATGCTATCATGCAATTGTAATTGATTAGTGAAATTGTGACTGTGTAATAGATTTTTTAACTGTGCTAAATAACCAGCAATAGCATTATGTGCCGCTAATTGTTCGCTCGCATTAGCACCAAAGATAGTGTCAATCCAAAGCGTGTGCTTAGCTTTAATCTGTTCAATCAATGAATCTTGTTCAGGAGCTAATATACTGTGGCTGAATTTAACCAATAAATCGGTGATTCCACTTAATGCGGACACTACCAAAATAGGCTTACGATGAACTTCTCTTTGTACTAAAGTGTTGATTGCTTCTACGCTTTGCGGGTTGGTAACCGATGTACCACCAAATTTCATTACTAACATACTGTCTCTCTTACTCATTAAATTTTTGACTGAAAGCAGTATTTTACCGCAGTTTACCATCTAAATTTGAGTAAAATGTTTAGTGTAAATTTTAAGTGCAATAAAACCTATTAATGATACAACCAGAATAATAAGCGATGGAGCATAATTATGAAAATTATGCGAATAGACACGGGAAAGATCCAGGCATAATACTGCAAAACTGCCAAAAACCGAGTAAGCCAAAATATTCCCTAAATAACGACCAGTTAGACGATTATGGACATCAAAATCAACTACCCGATATAATACCATCGGCGTCAAGCGTACAAAGACACCATAAACAAATCCCGCAATCTCAACCCATAAAACATAATAATGATCATTTCCATCAAAGATTATCCAAAATAAACTAAAGATGGCAACCAAAATATAGAAAATCTTCATCAACTTAACAGGCGAGTATACTAATGCCAAAATTCGCGCAAAATTAGCCCCCACAAACCCCAAAACTGTCACAGTCAAAAGAATAACGTTAATTCTGGCATATGAAAATCCCATTGCTAGATGTAAAAAGTTTGGCACTCTAAAAATGACCATAACAATCAGACAAACATGCAATGAAATAATTAATGAGCGCAGTAAAATATACCGCCAATTATGTTTTAGCGTATAAAAGAAGCTTCGCCGTGAGAATTCTGTGTAGGCATTCATAGTGCGGCGATGCTTTACTCTAAATTTTAGATTAACTAAGATAAATAAGCAGCCCATCAAGAATTGTAAACGCCAGAATAAATCAAACATGTAAACGCTCATTCCATGATCGACTAATAGCCGATTAAACAGGATACTAACTAAAGCCCCTATTTCACCTGAGAATAAAATAAAATAATACATGAAGCGCTTATTACTACGATTAAAATTCATATTAGAATAATTTATCGTAAAGCCAATCTCAAATCCAAATGCGACGCCCTGTATTAAGCGCAACATCCAAAAGATAGCAAAAGACCACAACCCGATTTGCGAGTAATCAGGTATTAACGCTAAGAATAGATAGCAAACGCCAATTACTTGGGGTGCGCGAATAATATTGCGTTGATACCTCTTAATTAGACGGTTAAACAAGATAATCCCAAATATTTTGGATAACTGAACCGTAAATAACACGATAGAAAAAATTAGCAGCGCCTGAAATAACTTTACGGGAGGTAAAACTATCGCACTTAGATAAATCGAATACCCAACAAATAGCGCCATATCGTACATATCAAGATATGTGCTGGAAAAGATCATGAAAAGTGATCTTTTCTCTGCCTTATTCAATGGCGCAGATTTAAGCAACAGAAAATTAGTACTAAGCATAAGACTCAACTAAACCAATTGTGCTCATCTTAATTTTATAGCAAATCAAGTTGATCAGATAACCAAGCCTGCAACTGAGGAGCAAGATGAGGTGTAATTTTTGATCGAATCTTAGCATAATAAGCAGAAATCTGAGCCTTGTCTTCTGGGCTTAACAAAGTTGTATCAATTAATTTCTTGCAATATGGCACAAGTGTTAAATCTTCAAAAGTATAAAATGGTCCATATGGCGACTGTTTGGCTTTTGCATCATCAATTTCTGTTACCAAACATAGATTCTCAATCCTAATTCCATACTCGCCATCCATATATAAACCAGGCTCATTACTTACAATCATTCCAGGCATTAATGGCACATTAGAATGTGCTTGAGAAATCTTTTGCGGGCCTTCATGCACACCCAGGAAACTACCAACCCCATGCCCAGTACCATGACGGTAATTAAGATATTCATTCCATAACGGAGCGCGTGCCAGCATATCCAGATGTTCACCACATGTACCATGGCTAAATACTGCCCGTGATAACGCCAAATGCCCTTTTAAAACTAAAGTATAGTGATGGCGCTGCTGTTCAGTTGGTGTTCCAAGATGAAAAGTTCGTGTAATATCGGTAGTTCCTTCAAGATACTGCCCACCAGAGTCTAATAAGTACAGATTGTCATCACGAATAACCTTATTACTATCTGGAGTTGCACGATAATGAATAATCGCACCATTACTAGCATAGCCACTGATAGTCGAAAAACTTAGTCCATGTAAATTAGCCTGCGCTTTCCTAAACTCTTCTAATTTATCTGCAGCATTGATTTCATCAACCCCAGTTTGCCAATTTTGCTCAAGCCAATAAATAAAACTGATCATTGCTACTGCATCTTTAGTGTGTGCAATTCTTGAGCCCTCAGCCTCAACTGCATTTTTAAGTGCCTTACGATAAACAATTGGCGAGCGCTGTAACAATACTTCATTAGATGAACTAACGCTTTGTAACATCCAGAAGCTAGCGCTTCGCTCATCGAGCCAGATTTTGGCATGCAGCTGCTGCACATAAGAAGCAAAACTCTCATAAGGTTGAATCGTTACACCCGCAGCTGCAAGCTCAACAATTAACTCTGCGCTTAATTTATTAGAATCAACAAACCAGATTGCTTCGTTCAAACCAATTAACGCATAACTAATCACAAATGGGTTATATTCAACATCATTACCACGAATATTGTATAACCAAGCTATCTCATCCAATACATTAAGCGCGATATAATCTGCAGCGTTATTTTGTAATTCACCACGTAACCAAGATAAACGCGCAGCTAAACTTTCTCCAGTCGTAGCTTCATGTACGGCAAATGCTTTAGCACATGGCAAAGTTATGCTTTCACCTAGTTTTAGCCGAGCACTATCAACCAGATTTTCTTCTAACACCAGTAGCTCACCACCGATAGAAATCATGATATTTTGTAAAACCTTGGCTCTACCAACGCCAACTAGACGGGGATCAATACCAAGTCGCTTACCGTGAGCATTTTCCTGTATCCATTGTTCAGTCTCTGGTGTAAATCCACTTTGTTTCATCATCGTGTAATACTTTGAATCCAGTTGCTGCTCTGCCTGCAGAAAATAACGTCCATCAGTCCATAAATAAGCGTGGTCTAATGTTACAATCACCTCACCAGCCGAGCCATCAAAATTACTAATCCACGGGCGACGTTGCCAACACTCAGGAACATATTCGCTATTATGTGCATCAATTGATGGCACTAAGTAAATATCAATTTTATGTTGCTGCATTTCACTACGTAGTGCTAATAAACGCTCTTGAATACTCATAAATTTAACCTTATAAAATTGGATAAACATTAATTTATCAGATTTTACCACAGCTAGCTAACGTTTATTCTGAGCATATCGCTAGCTTTTTAAATTTAATAATTAAATTTGCGTTTTTATGATAGAATCCAAGCAAGAATAAAACTGCAAAAGAAGGAAATCCTGCATCATGTTGAAGAAGATATTTTTATTACTCTCTATGAGCGCGAGTTATAGTGTATTTGCATTACAAGGGTATGGCAAAAATGATGGCGGAAACAACTATCCGCTCTATCATGTAACAACACTTGCAGATAGTGGCACGGGAAGTTTGCGTGATGCACTAAGCCAAAGTGGTCGCCGTGTTGTATTTGATGTTGATGGAACCATCAGACTTCTAAAACCAATTACTTTGTCTAATATTAATAACCTCACCATTGATGGCACATATAATAAAGCACAGCATGTTAATCTAGCAATTTCAGGCTATGGTATTTATCTGGCAAACTCACACGATATTATCTTACAAAATTTTCGAATCCATGATGCCGCAAAATATGGGCTGTTAATCAGTGATAACTGTTATAACATTGTGGCAGATCATATGTCAATCATAAATTCCAGCCAAAATGATGTTGAGTTTGGCAAAAATATTGATATCAATAATTCCGCTCATGATATAACCGTATCATATTCGATTATCGCTTATGAATCTTCAAATCAAGATGTTTTGGATACCAAATATAAAGGATTACTAATTACCGACAATGCCATGGCACCTGTTAGTAACGTAGCATTACATCATAATTTATTTTATCAAAACTACCAACGCTCGCCTGAGATTTCTTCACCAGGACAATTTGTTATGGTTAATAATATAATTTATGACTGGCGCAGCTATGGTACTCGATTAAGGAACGGCTCTCAAGGAGATTTAATTGAAAATTATTACGAAACCAGACTATTAAATAAACAAAAAGACGCATTAGTAATAACCGATGGTGCAAAACAGTATTTTTTACAGGATAATTGGGGAGTAAATCTAAACTTAATTCCAGCGAATAAACAAGCGAGTAACGTAGTCGGAAAATTACCTACTATAACCACCAGCCCAGCTACCATTTTACTCAGCACACTACCGGCACAAATTGGTGCACTTCCTCATGATATTCAAGATAATGCTATCCTAACTGGTTTGAAGCGTTAGACTTTTGTTGCGCCAACAAAACCTCAGTTTCAATTGCTACCTGAGTAAAGTGAATCCGCTCCAAAGTAGTGGCAAGACTAGATGCAAAATTTGCCAAAAGCTCTTGTTGCTCAGGTAAGAAAAAATTAAAGATGCTATCTGGCACAAAAGCTATAACACCACGGGTTCTGATTTGCGAATTAATCGGAATATAGTAAATTGAGCTCGCTGCAAATGTATTGGTATTAAGCCCAGCGCTTTGTCCACGATCAAAAACCCAATGCGCAATACTCATATCGACACTCTGCTCTAGAGTATTTTCCTGAATGTGCAGCGCCTCATCAGAGTTTGGTATAAGCAGTGCGTATTTCACAGCAAATAACTCTGGTAGAAATGCCTTAACTATCTCAAATACTTGCTCTTCAATCATCGCTTCTGCAAGTCTTTTACTTGACTCATAAAGTAGCTTAGATTTATTTTGAGCTTTGCGCAGTGCACTAACCTGAAAACGTAAATTACCAGTTACAATACTAAATGAGACTCCTACTACCGCCATTACAATAAAGGTAATGATATACTGTAAATCACCAATCGCAAAGGAAAAGCGCGGTGGAATGAAGAAAAAATCAAAAGAAACCGTAGCAATAAGCGCAGCAATAGTAGCAGAAAACTTTCCACGTCCATGATTGACAATAATAATTACTAACAAGTATAACATAATGATATTTTCATTGGCAACCCAACCACTCACAGGCAGCAAGAGTAAACCCAATAAACTAAAGACCAGAATATTGCGAATAATCTTGCCAGCAATACTTCGATAGTTCAACATTTGTTGCTGCCCTCGTTGCATCGACAGAATATTTTTATTTTGTACCAACTCGTCACTAACCAAATGCAAATTAATTTCAGGAGCTAGTTCAGTTATCTTATCGACCCATGAAGCGCCAAATAAACGGTAATATAGATTTAAGCGATACTGTGATAAAATCATAGTGTTAATATTATGATCTCGCGCAAAGTTAACCACCACTTCAGTCGGATTTGTCCCAGTAAGCGGCTTTGTTTCAGCACCAAGTTGCCTAGCTAGCTCTAAAAGTTCCAGTAACTTCTCTCTATCACGTAACGGACGCTTAAGCAGCCCATCATTATCAACATAAACCACAAACCACTTACTGAAACCCTTATCAAACATAGTCTTACCACTACGGATTATCTTCTCACTCGAATAACCAGGTTCAATAACTACCAGCAAATTTTCATGGCTCGCCCAAACATTATCAATAGCATTATCCGTACGATATTCTTGAACTTGCTGCTCAACTTTCTGCGCTGTTTTAAGTAAAGACATCTCTCGTAAAGCAGTTAAATTACCTTTACGAAAAAAATTTTCTAGTGCTTTGGCGGCTCGATCTGCAGAATAAATTTTACCATCACGCAAACGTTCAATTAATTCATCTGGCGTTATGTCAATAAGTTTTATTTCATTAGCATTTTCAATTATTGAGTCTGGAACAGTTTCATTAACTTTAACCCCAGTAATTTGACTAACAATATCATTGAGTGATTCAATATGTTGGATATTTAAGGCGGTATAAACATCAATACCTGCAACTAATAACTCCAAAACATCTTGATAACGCTTAACATTCCGTGAACCAGCCACATTGCTATGGGCTAATTCATCTAAAATAACTAATTGTGGATTACGATTTATGATTGTATCAACATCAACTTCATAGAGTTTATGATTATGATGTATAAATTCTTTGAGTGGAACTTGTTCAACGTTGTCAGGCAGTAGGGCTTGGGTTTCTGCACGCTTATGAGTCTCAACATAGCCAATAACTACATCTATGCCATCATTGATTAATTCAGGAATAGTCTTGAGCATGGCATAAGTTTTACCTACCCCAGCTGCAGCACCTAAAAATATCGTTAACTTACCAGCTTTAGGTTTGTTATCATATTTACGCAATAACTCTTCAGGATCAGGACGAACACTCATAAAACTCTCACTACCAATAAAAAATGCAGCTTAAACAGCTACATTTTGATACCAATATTTAACGGATATAATGAAAACTTGGAGGTACATCATCCGGATCATCAAAGGTAACATATTCCCAAGTATCTGGATTAGCTAATAATTTACGCAAAAGTTGATTATTTATGGCATGCCCAGAGCGATAACCTTCAAAAGCACCAATAAATTGATGTCCGATTATATATAAGTCCCCAATCGCATCCAAAATTTTATGACGAACCATTTCATCCGGAAAGCGCAGCCCTCCTTCATTTAAAACAGATTCTTCGTCTAAAACAATAGCATTATTTAAATTACCACCTAAACCCAGACCATTTTTGCGCATATACTCAACTTCGTACATAAAACCAAAGGTTCGTGCACGACTTATCTCATCAATATAAGAATGTTTGGAAAAATCAGCCTCAAAAGTACTGTACTCTTCTTTAAAAACTGGATGCCCGCCAAAATCGGTAATAATTTTAACTTTGTAACCAGCAAATGGCACAAATTTAACCCATTTATTAGCCGCTTCATCTTTAACTTCTATTTCTTGCTTAATCCTGATATAGCGTTTTTTTGCACTTTGTTCGGCTATTCCTGCTTGTTCAAGCAGGTACAAAAATGAATTAGAAGAACCATCCATAATCGGAGTTTCTTGCGCGGAGAGTTCTACAATAATATTATCAATACCAAAACATGCAAATGCAGACATCAGATGCTCAATAGTTCCAACTCGAACTTTATTCTCATCGACTAATGTCGATGAAAGACGAGTATCATTAATCAATAATGGATCGCAAGGAACGGTTGGATGATTAGGCAAATCGGTACGAATAAAAGTAATTCCCTGATCGGTTTTAGCAGGTTTTAAGGTCAGAGAGACCCGACACCCAGAATGAAGACCAACGCCAATTGCATTAATTGGCGCTTTGATCGTCCGCTGAAAAATCATGAACGATTTTTCCGGAAAAAAGCAGGTGTCGAAAATACACTCTTATTAAAATTAGCGAATGGATCCTGCTGCTGTGATGCAGCGGCAACCGGAGCCTCAGATTCGTTCTGAGTCGGAGCAAAATCATTTGATGACGCGCCATCTTCACGCATTAACAACGGTGATGTATCAGCCACTCTCAAATCATTTAACCCAGTTGCTATAACAGTCACCCGGATTTCCTCTTCATCCATGTCTTCAATCTCTGCCATGCCAGCCTTAAAATCTGAATCTGGATGAATATGGCGCTGGATAATTCCAATAATTTCGTGATATTCACGCATTTTTAATGAACCTGGTGCCGATGAAATATTAACTAAAACACCACGAGCACCATCTAGAGACACATCATCTAATAATGGACTGAAAATTGCTTTTTCTGTTGCTTCTTGTGCGCGACTCTGCCCTTTAGCTGCACCAGAACCCATCATAGCCAAGCCACGACCAGACATAACCGTTTTCACATCCGCAAAATCCAAACTAATTAGACCAGGGGTTTTTATAACCTCTGTAATTCCTGAAACTGCACCACGAAGCACATCGTCCGCAGCAGCAAAAGCTTCGCGCATCGAAACATCTTCATCTAATTCAGTCATCAGCTTTTCATTAGGGATAACAATCAATGAATCAACGTATTTGCGCATTTCCTCAATTCCAAGATCCGCAGTCTTGCGGCGCTTTTCACCCTCATACTCAAAAGGACGAGTAACAACACCAACAGTCAGAATATTCAAGCTTCGTGCGATATCAGCAATTACCGGAGCAGCACCTGTACCAGTTCCGCCACCCATACCTGAGGCAATAAATAACATATCAGTGCCTTTAAGTAGAGCTGCCATTTTCTCACGATCTTCCATTGCTGCTTTTTTACCGACTTCTGGTTGAGAGCCAGCACCAAGTCCACGGGTAAGACTATGTCCCAACTGCATAAGGTGATGAGCTCGGTTGCGACTTAATGCTTTTGCATCAGTATTAGCGCAGATAAATTCAACGTGCTTAACACCGCTTTTAACCATATTATCAACGGCATTGCATCCACCACCACCAACACCAATGACTTTAATTACTTCGCCAATATGAGTAACCACCGCTTCAATATTATAATTACTCTCATTATCTGCCACTTCAAAAAATTGATTCATTATCAACCCTTTACATATTCTTGAAAATATTTTTTATTCTTTTAATTATTGATCCAAACTCAATCCCAGAAGCTGGTTCTGATTGAAAATGCCTATCACTTAATAAATCATTGGCAAAGTACAATGCTCCAACTGCACTAGCATATTTGGGGCTACAAACTATATCAGCAAAATCACCCTCATAATTTGGAATTCCAATATGAACAGGCACATCAAAAAAGCTACTGCTAAATTCCTTCATTCCAGAAATCAACGCAGTTCCACCGGTTATAACAATGCCGGAGTTGATTATATCATATAAATTACTGTTATTCAATTGCGTTTTAACAACACCAAGAATGTCTTTTACCCGCTCATGAATAACATCATTTAATAGTTTCTTAGATAAATTGACATTTTCACCACGATGGTCAATGATGTTAATCATCTCATTACTATTTTTATGTACCAAATTTCCACACGAACCATGCGTAAGCTTTAGATCCTCAGCAAGATTTCTTGATACTCTCATCACGCTAGCGATGTCACGAGTAACATCTTCGCCGCCAAGAGGTATGGAATTCAAGTAACGGATAAATCCATTTTCATAAACCACAATGTCCGTGGTTCCAGCACCAATATCAATTAAACAACAGCCTAGCTCTTTTTCTTCACGATTCAAAACTGCCATGGCAGATAAAATACCAGAAGGTACAATTTTGGCAATATCATAACTGCTATGACTAATTGCCTTACGTAAATTAGACAAAGGAGTTTTACCAGCAATAAACAAATTTAAATTGGCATTAATTGTACTACAACTTAAATCAAGCGGATTGATGGTATAACGATCATCATCAATTAAATATTCCTGAATTTCATAATCAATTATTTCATAGTTGGATGGAATTACAACTTGTTTTGCTTCATTAACCATGTAGCGAATAATTTCTTCGGTAACTGGATGACTGCCCATTTCCTGATGGCTGTGAGAATATATATTACGCACATGGTTTCCAGCTAGATTAACAATCACCGAGCCAGCAGAACAATCAGCACTAATTTGCGCTTCATGTAGAGTCTGCGCAATTCGAGTACCAGCACGCTCAACTTCGCAGATTAGACCGTTACTGATCATAGTTAGATCATTATTGCGCGGATTATTTACAAAATGATAACTACTAAGTCCGATAATATTGACCCTATTACCAAGAGTTCCAACCAAAGAAATAATTTTGGAACTACCAATGTCTAAGCCAAAAATTAATTTACCACTCATTAATCTAACCTTTTTTGATATCTTCTATACTACTTAATTTATTGCTAGCGCGTTCTTATAGCAAAAATTCACGCTGTTTAAATTGGGGTTAAGCGAATAAAGCTTATTCCAGTAAGTATCAAGCAATGCAAGTTTACTAGTAATATTCTCATCGCAAATCGTAACATTTAGATTTTTAGCTGTCACAAATTTGGTAACCCGTGGAGTAGTTAACCATAGCTTAGCAAGTTTATCACCATGTTTGTTTAATATACCCTCAATTTGTAAATAACGTTTTAGCGCATCATCTGATGATTTAACTGGCACATAAAATATTGGTAAATCAAGACTATCATCGGCACCATCAAAAACTACGCCATTCTTAGCAAGCAAGTTATCATCACCAATACGCGCAATGGCTTGGTATTCTTTAAGTGTAACTTCCACAGTATGCGGAAAATGACGTTTAACACTGACATCAGAAACCCAAGGTAATTCTTCAAATTCTGACTTCAGCTCTTGAATATCTAGCGTAAAAAAAGTACCATGCAACTTATTATGTGCAATATACGACAACTGTACTGGAGTAATATGATTAACACTACCCTCAATCACTATCTTGTTAACCGTAAACCAATTTCTGACCACATAATGAGCACCGCAAAAAATAAAAATAACTACGCTCAAAAAGTTGATTAAATAGGCAATACGATTATTAAACTGGGTATTCCCAAAGCTTAAATTAGATAGTTTACTTACCAAGCCCAGCTCCGTCAAGGATCATCAAGCAAAGTTTATCAAAATCAATGCCTACAGCGGCAACCGATTGAGGCACTAAACTATGCCCAGTCATTCCTGGAATCGTATTGATTTCTAAGAAATAAATTTGCCCATCACGATTAATCATAAAGTCTGAGCGCGCAACACCACTGGCACCAACACCATGATAACCGCGCAATGCTAACGCTTCAATTTGAGGCTGAATTGCACCCAAATCGTAATTACACAGATACTTAGTTTCATC
>SSGY01000084.1 GCA_008017145.1 Neisseriales bacterium | reverse complement strand
CTCCAGTAATATCCATTTTTGAATCAATTGCTCTTAGACATCCGCTGATTGAACAGGCTATAACACCGACAATTAATAATATATCCAATAATAAACTTATATGTTCAATGTAAGTATTAGATGCCATAATTTGTCCTAACTAAATTGATTGTCAATAATTGACGAGCATAAACTGCACGAGCAATGTTTTGATTTAATGATGTACTATTTACAAGATCGGAAAAATCTAACTGAGTCAGTGTTAAGGATAACTCTTTCAGAAATTCAAGGTTTAAACGAGATATTTCATTTTGAAAATTAGATAACTCAGAAATTAATCGTAATAAAAGCGCAAATTGTTGATTATCTCGCAAGGCATTACTTTGTTTAAGTAAGTCAAGAAGTTGTTCATCAGTGAAGTTATTATCTCGTGTATGAGCCAAGAATTCAAAAATGGGAATAGCGTGTTTCATTAGGTTAAGAGTTTGTTTGTCGTTGGCAAATTCATTGATTTTTTGCTGTAGACTACTGATGCTAAGTATGTATGCCAATACTAAGTATTTGGTTTTGATATCTTGAAGCTGCTCTAGAGTGGAAATCAGTATTTTTTGCTGATTCTGCTCGCCTATGGCTTTAGCCAGATTAGGAAAAAACACGCTTAAATTTTTGGTTTTAATTAATATATTAAAAAACTGCGAGCTATATTTATAACTCAGAGCTTTATCTAGTTCGCCCAAAATTCGTTCACGACTTAACGTTAGCCCATCTTGATTGATACCCATGCTGGTTAGTAACTCAATTGTTTCATTTGCAACGTCAAAATTAAAGCGTGCAGCAAAACGGGCTACTCTCAAAATGCGCAATGGGTCTTCACTAAATGCAGGTGACACGTGGCGGATAATGCGATCTCGCAGGTCTTGTACTCCGTTAAATGGATCAATTATTTTGCCTTCCGCATCTTCTGCAATTGCATTTATTGTAATGTCACGTCTGGATAGATCTTGCTCTAAAGTTACTTCCTTGCTGCTGTTAGTGATAAATCCAGTATGCCCAGATGCAATTTTTCTTTCCGTTCTTGCTAAGGCGTATTCTTCTTTGCTCTTTGGATGAAGAAATACAGGAAAGCTTTTACCTACTTGAGTATAGCCAAGTTTTAGCATTTCATCTGCTGAGCTTCCGGTTACAACATAGTCACAATCGTGTGGCGTTATTCCTAGCAATTTATCTCGAACATAACCACCTACACGATATATACTCATCGTCTTTGAATCTTGGACTTTGTTGGATTTCAAAAAATACTCCTTATGTAGCTCTGTCTACACGACCTTGTATTTCTTATCAATTCTCCGCGCACAAGAATCAAGCACTGTGAATATACAGTCAGTTGATTATTGGGCTTGACCACTTGAGTCACCTAGGTTATTATCGTCATCCACAATGAATGTGCTATCCTGTTTATTAATTTGGTTTAAATAATTTAATATATCTACTTTGGGGCTATTATTTAGTCTCGCATCATATACAACTTTGTTGGTTAGTACTTTTTGGACATAATCACGAGTAATCTTAAACGGAATTAATTCAATCTGTATGCGATTATCCATGTTTTGAAAAGCTTGCTGCCAACGGTGCGCTCGTCCGGGCCCTGCATTGTAGCCAGCGCTAGCGTAGATTAAATTATTGCCGAATTTATTATTAAGATGTCCGAGATACCAAGAGCCAAACTTGATGTTACACTCATAATTTTTATAACAGTTATCTGAACCAATTTTTTTGGCAATATATGATGCAGTAGCTGGCATAATTTGCATTAGCCCAACTCCGCCATCAAAAGCAAGTGCATTACGGTTGAAGCGGCTTTCCTGACGCGTAATTGCCATCGAAAAGCTCATATCAATTCCATTTATTTCACTGTATTTCTTATATTGTTGGCTAAACATTAATGGAAAACTCAGGCTGGCATCAGGCTGTGCAAGATTATTTGCTGCATTGATACTCATTTCCATCCATCCTAAGTCCATGGCTTTTTTACTGATTAGTGCAATCTCACTGTCATTACTGGATGCAATAATATATTTTAGACTTTGAGTTGCCATACGTACGAAAGTGGTGCTATTAATTTGTTTACCAATTTGATATAAGTCAAAGGAAAGTTGAATTTCTTTAGCTTTTTCAGCATCACTGTTCGCACTTTGCGTGACTGAACGTTGTGGATTTAATGGTGCACGTAGCTCAGATTGTGCGAGTAGTGAATAATAGCTATAGTTAGCCGGAATTTTCTGTAATGCTTCTTGTGCTGTTGTTTTCTGCCCCAATTTCCCAGCAGCGTACGCTTTCCAGTATAACCATGAGTTTTTATTTTGCAGCTTTATGGGCATCTTGTTAATTGTTGCATAAACCTTGCTCCAATTACTCACTGCTAAATAGCTTCGTACCCGCCACTCATATTCATCATCTGAAAGAAAGTCATCATTACCATTTTCAATTGCAGTTATTGAATCTTGAAAATATTGTTTAATAGCTAAATTAGCAGCAACCTGATTGTAGAGATATTCTTTGGTAAATTGATCAACATTTGCTTTTGCTGTTTCGTTATAGGCTTGTTGTGGGTCTTTTACGGCTAAATTTACAATCCGATAGACGATTTGATATTTATTTGAAAGTTTATTTGCTGAAGTTGCTGATGAGAAGCTTACTTTACTGTAGTTTAAGTTGTCTGCCAATTGATTAAATTGAAAGGTTTGATCATTATTTATTAAACTATATAAAAACGGAGTAAGCAATCTTTTATCCAGACTTCCATTATTTAATTTGGAAGCGATCAACGAAATACACCATAACGGCATTTTATTGGCTATTAAATAGTTAAAATCGCTTCGACTGGGTTGTTGTTTGCCTAAAGCGAAGTTGGCAATATCATAGCCACAAGTTTCGTTGGTGTTGATTTGAGTTGATTCCATTTGTGCGTAGATAGTCAAATAATTATCCCAAGCTTGATTATTGAAATAATAACTAAGTAATTGGTGATCGAGATCCGTCCGAAAGAAATTTTCTGGGTTATTTTGAACAAATTCCAGCGCAGCTGTAGGATTAGTTCTGCTTAAATTAGCTGCTGCATTTAGATAGTTAATAACTAGATCATTAGGGTAGGTTTGAGTGAGCCCAGCTAAAGTTGCTAGATTACCTTGATTATAAGCCTGATTAGCACTTGACCAAGCAATTGTGTTAGCAGCATTTGCCAGAGGCAAGTATATGATTAACCATCCCAATGCTTTTATTTTCTTCATCTATTCCTCGTAAGTTATTACATGCCGCGTCTATAGCAAAAAGCTATGCCTAATTATACCGTATTTAGATAGAATTGGAATATACTAGTTTCTACATTTCTCAAAGCAAATCATTAAACACTATTTGATCTTACTGTTTAAACAAAATATTTTGCCTTTAATTTAGTTGTTTTATGTAGCTTTACGTATAAAACTTAGATATTAATACGGGGGTATTATCTGTTATAATATACGCTTTATTCATGACAAGTCACCGAGGTAATACTGTATATGGCACTTAAAGATATAAATCTTTCCGCATGGGCGCTAAAAAATCAGCCGCTAATTAAATACTTTCTAGTCCTATTATTTATCGCAGGCTTTTATAGTTATACCCACCTAAATCAACGTGAAGATCCTAATTTTACGATTAAGTCCATGGTAATTACCGTTCAGTGGCCAGGAGCTACCGAACAACAAATGGAAGATCAGGTAGTTGATAAAATTGAAAAAAAGCTTCTTGAACTTTCAACGCTGGATAACACCTCTTCACAAATTAGGCCTGGTTCCGCAATTATTACCGTTGAATTAGGGGATACCATTCGTGGACGTGATGTAACCGATTCTTGGTACCAAGTTCGTAAGAAAATTAGCGATATTCAGTCAACTTTACCTCCAGGAGTTATTGGACCTGCATTTAATGATGAGTTTGGTGACACCTATAGTAATATCTTTGCTTTTCAGGCGAGTGGCTACAATTTTGAAGAGTTACGTCGGGTTATTGAAGGTGTTAAACGTGAGTTATTATCTGTTGATGGCGTAAAAAAAATTGATTTAATCGGGACTCAGTCTGAACAAATTACAGTTAATATCAATAGTAGTAAGTTATCAACTCTAGGTGTTAGTCTAAATCAGGTGTTAAGTGCAATTCAGAATCAAAATGCAGTTAATTCAGCTGGAAGTTTTAACACCAATGGCGATGAAATTCAGGTGCGGGTGACTGGTAACTTTGAGAATCTTGAAGAGGTTAGAAGTTTGCCAATTGCTGCCAACGGTAAGATTTTTAGACTTGGGGATATTGCAGATGTCAAACGCCAGTTTGTGGATCCTCCATCAACTAGAGTTCATTATAACGGACAGCCAGTAATTCTCCTTGGGGTAGTACTGAAAGACAATGCGGATATTATCGGTTGTGGTCAAAAAATTGTTGATAAATATAAGAGTATTAAAGATAAAATACCCGTTGGGATAAACGAATATGTAGTATCAGATCAGCCCCATGTAGTTGATAAAGCAATCGAGGAATTTGTTGAGAGCCTGATTGAAGCGGTATTAATTGTATTGGCGGTTAGTTTTGTAAGCTTGGGTTTTAGGACGGGTATTGTTGTTGCGATTACCATTCCATTGGTATTATCCGTTACATTTATTATCATGATGATGTTGAAAATTGATTTACAGCGGATCTCACTCGGTGCATTAATTATTTCTCTGGGACTCTTGGTTGATGATGCAATCATTGCAGTAGAGATGATGGTACAAAAGCTTGAAGAAGGAATGGATAAGTTTGAAGCTGCTACCTATGCTTATACGTCGACAGCATTTCCGATGTTATCTGGTACGCTGATTACAGTCGCAGGGTTTTTACCTGTTGGATTAAATAGCTCAACTACTGGTGAGTATGTTTTTTCATTGTTCTCAGTAGTTGCTATTTCATTGATAGTTTCATGGTTTGTTGCTGTAATCTTCACTCCATACTTGGGGTTTCATCTTTTACCTGTTGAAAAATATAGGAAAATGGCAGCTGCTCATGCCGGCAAGGATATGTTTGATACCAAGCTGTATAATAAATTTAAAGACTTTTTAGATATAGTTCTTAAGTTTAAAAGAAGCGTAGTTTTGGGAACGGTTGGTATATTCATACTGTCACTAGCCCTTTTTCGCTTATTTGTAGCTCAACAGTTTTTCCCTGCTTCAGATCGACCTGAGCTTTTAGTCGATATGTGGTTGCCATACTCATCGTCAATTTACAATACAGAGTCGCAGGCAAGTAGCTTTGAAAAACTGGTATTGAAAGAAAGTGGTGTTGAAGCAGTCACTACCTTTATCGGAGTTGGTGCACCACGGTTTGTTTTAACTCTAGATGTGCAACAGGAAAATACTAATTTTGCTCAACTTTTGGTTATGACTAAAGGTGGCAAAGATCGTGAAATAGTTTCAAAACATTTGGATCAGATTTTGGCAACAAAATATCCTGATGTTCGCTATCGGGTAAAACTAATGGAATTGGGGCCGCCCGTTGGTTATCCAATCCAGTTCAGAATATCAGGAACTGATAGTAAGGAATTATTGGGTATTTCTGAACAAGTTGAAAGTATTTTAAGACAAAATCCGTATACTAAGAACGTTAATAATAACTGGGGTGATGATTTAAAATCAATTCGGCTTGAAGTTAATCAAAATAAAGCTCAGGAAATTGGTCTTTCATCAAGCGAGTTGGAGCAACAGTTGAATACTTTGCTGTCAGGTTCAACGATGACTTATTATTTAGACAAGGATGAATATATTCCAGTTGTCGCAGAGTTGAATAAGTCTGAAAGAACACAGCCGAGTGATTTAAGTAATTTAATGATTCAAACTGCCAGTAACGCTTTTGTTCCGGTTGGACAGATTGCTAAAGCGGTCTTTATTACTGAACCAAGTTTAAAATATCGCCGAAGTCGTGTACCTTCAATTACAGTTCGTTCTGATGTTGTTGCTGGTGTGCAGGGTAATGATATTGCGAGCAAAATCTACCCTAAATTGAAAGAATTGGAAAAAACTCTTCCTCTTGGTTATCATATCGAGATGGGTGGTGGGGTTGAATCATCGCAAAAAGCACAAGCTCCAATTGCTGCGTTATATCCAGTAATGTTCTTAATTGTACTTACCTTACTAATGCTACAGTTAAATAGCTTTAAGCGTTCATTATTGGTTTTGGCAACAGCACCGCTTGGAATGATCGGTGTAACTTTGTCATTGATTACCTTACGTGCTCCATTTGGCTTTGTCGCATTGTTAGGTGTAATTGCATTACTTGGAATTATCATGCGTAATTCGGTAATTTTAATTGACCAAATTGAAAGCGATATTAAAAAAGGTGAGGCACCTTATGAGGCTGTAAAAATGTCAGTGGTACGCCGTTTTAGACCGATTATGTTAACAGCAGCAGCGGCGATTTTAGGGATGATACCTTTGATTAGTAGCGCGTTCTGGGGGCCAATGGCGGTAGCGGTAATGGGCGGTTTATTTGTTGCCACACTATTAACCTTGGTATTTCTTCCAGCTTTGTATGCGTGGGCATTTAAGGTGAATAAATCCCAAAAAGAGGAAGTTAACGTATGAAAAAGCTATTAAGTGTTTTATTGTTTAGTGGTAGTTTAACTCAAGTGTTTGCTTATGATTTGGCGTATGCCTATCAGCAGGCTTTAAGTTACAATGCAACGTATCTACAACAAATTGCGAGTAGTGATGCGACTATTGAACAGAAAAACATCGCATTAGGTAAATTGCTGCCACAAATTAGCGGTTCAGCAAGCCTTTCTGAAAACTATTTCAATCAAGGTGGGATTGAAGCTTATTATCATCAACCAGTTTATTCTGCTCAGTTAACGCAGGTGGTTTTTGATTGGAGTAAATTTTCAACCTTCTCTAAAGGGCAATATTCTGCTCAAATTGGTGATTTACAGCTTGAAAATGCCAAGCAACAGTTGCTTGTAACAGTTGCGCAGTCTTATATGGATGTGCTTTATGCACAAGATACTTTGCTCTCGATTACTAAAACCAAAGAAGCGCTTGAGAAGCAAATGAATCAGGCTAAAAAATCATTTGAAGTTGGAACAGTTACGATTGCTGATGTGAATGATGCACAAGCTGGTTACGATTCTTCCGCAGCGCAAGAGATTCAAGCGACCAATGATTTGATTTATAAAAAAAATATTTTTCAGAATATAACCGGTTTGGATCCTGAACAAATTCAACCGATTGTTGATGATCTTAAATTAGTTACGCCAAATCCGCAAAGTGCCGATAAATGGTCGCAGATGGGAGAGTCGGGTAATCTAAATATTAAAGTATCACAGAAGCAAGTTGCAATGGCAAACCAAGATGTTCATATTGCAATATCTGGACATTTACCTACTTTGAATGTGAATGGAACTTATCAGTATCAAGATACTGGAGGGTTAGATAATACCAATGCTACAGCAGCGCAAGTACAACAGTTAACTAGCGTACCTGGAACTCCATTATCTAGTTATGCCAATGGTGGAGTAGGTTTGCAATTAAATGTACCGATTTATTCTGGTGGTAGTGTTAATGCTCAGGTTCGTCAAGCACGTGCTACTTATGTAGCCTCTCAGCAACAGTTGGTGAGCGTTGAGCGACAAACTGATCAGAATATTCGTAATAGTTATTGGCAAGTGCTTAACGGGGTTAGCCTAGTTAAAGCTCAGCAGACGGCACTGAAATCAGCTAAAACGAAACTGGATTCGGATCAGCTTGGTTATCAGGTTGGGGTACGTAATAGTGTGGATCTAGTAAATTCACAAAAGAACTATTATCAAACTTTTCAGACTTATCAACAATCTCGCTATCAGTATCTTATGGCGCGAATCCAATTACGTTATTTAGACGGTAGTATTAATGATAAGTTTATTCAAGATATTAATACCAATATTAAACCTAATAAATAGCCTTATATTTCGGTATGCTTTGAATGCTCAGAAGTTGAGATTTTATGTATAGACTCTAAGTGATGCTAGAATTATGAGCACGAAGAGGATAGTTAGAATAATTTACAAATAAGAATTTTATGTTACAACCTTTAGTTTTTGGTTTGAATTACCAAACCGCAGATTTTGAACTACGTGACCGTCTGGCTTTTGCGAGCGAAGAAGTTCCGTTAGTTTTAAAACGCTTGATAAATTCTGGAATCGTTAAAGAAGTTGTCTTGCTTTCAACGTGTAATCGGACTGAGTTATATTGCATTGCCAATGATATTAACTTTGTGATTAATGCTTTGTGTGATATGCATAATGTCTGCCCGCGAACGATTCGTCAGCATAGCTATGTGTATCAGGGACAGGAATGCGCCCATCATCTTTTTCGAGTAATTTCAGGTCTAGAGTCAATGGTACTTGGTGAAACTGAGATTGTTGCTCAGGTAAAATCAGCGATGGATATTGCTCATGAGCATTCCGCATTAGGTAGCAATTTGGCTGGATTATTCCAGATGGCATTAGCGGTCGAAAAAGAAGTTCGCAATCATACTGCAATTAACAATGTTGCTATTTCGATGGGGCACGCTGTTGTTGATTATGTATCGGCGTATTTAGACAAATTGCCTAATCGCAATGTTCTATTTATTGGCGCTGGGCAAATGATGCAGCAAATTGCACCGCATTTTGTGTATCTGGATTTAGGCGATAAATTAGTAGTTAATCGTAGCGTTGCTAATGCTGGCTTGGTTGCGGCAAAAATTGGTGCCTCAGTTGACTCACTTTCTAATTTAGCTGATGTAATCAATGATTATGCTACAGTAGTTATTTGTTGTGCGAGTAATTCTCCTTTGTTAACTGAAGCGATGGTGCAGCAAGATATTATTCAAAATAAAGCTAAACTGATTATTGATTTGTCGATGCCATTACTTGTTGAACGCGGGCTAAAACAGCATGCAAACATTCATCTTTTTACCGTCGATGATATTGCTAAATTAGTTGATGTTGGTCTTGAAAAACGTAAATTTGCCGCAGTAGAAGCGGAAGGAATTATCGCCGCTAAATTAGAGGATTATCATTCGTGGTTGCGTAAACGTGGTTTTGCACCTCTGATTCGTAAGCTACGCGAGCAAGCCGAGTCGATTCGCTTAGAGAGCTTGGCTGCAGCAGAAAAACAATTATTAAATGGTGAGTCACCGACTGAGGTGTTAAAGCAATTATCTGTGCAGCTTACTAATCGTTTATTACATAATCCAACGGTAAATATATGTGCCAGTAGCGGACACCAGCAAGATGATCTGGTTAATTTGCTGGGGCATCTATATGGCTTGGAAGTTTAGAGGTATTTAATGAAACAAAGTGTTATTGATAAATTAACGATTTTGGGTGCGCGTCAAAAGGAATTGTCCAGCTTATTATCGCAGCCAGAAGTGACTAATGATATGAATGAGTTCACGCGGTTAAATCGTGAGTATGCAGAACTAACCCCTGTAGTGGAAAAATTTGCTGAATATACTAAATGTGCTGAAGATTTGGAAACTGCAGAATTATTATTGTCTGATCCTGAGATGAAAGAGTTTGCACAAAGCGAATTGGCATCAGCAAAGACTAAAATGGAAGAACTGGAGCTTGATTTACAGAAGCTGTTGCTACCTAAAGACGCTAATGATGATAAAAATGTCTATCTTGAAATTCGCGCAGGTACTGGTGGTGATGAATCTGCTTTATTTTCAGGTGATTTATTTCGGATGTATTCGCGTTATGCTGAGCGCATGGGCTGGCAAGTTGAGGTAGTTTCTTCTGCTGAGTCTGACGTTGGTGGCTATAAAGAGATCGTGGCTAAAATCATGGGCAGTGGGGTTTATTCACGCTTAAAATTTGAGTCAGGTGCGCATCGAGTGCAACGTGTTCCTGCTACCGAGTCGCAAGGTCGGGTGCATACTTCAGCCTGTACAGTTGCAATTATGCCTGAAGCGGATGAGGTTGCTGAGGTTGAAATTAATCCATCTGAACTAAGAATTGATACTTTCCGTGCTTCCGGTGCTGGTGGACAACATATTAATAAGACTGATTCAGCAATTCGGGTAACTCATCTACCAACTGGAATTGTGGTTGAGTGCCAAGATGATCGTTCACAACACAAAAATAAAGCGCGAGCACTTTCTTTATTGGCAACTCGGATTAAAGATGCACAAATTCGTGAGCAGCAAGCCAAAGAGTCTGCTCAACGTAAAAGTCTGGTTGGTTCAGGGGATCGTTCTGAACGGATCAGAACCTATAATTTTCCACAAGGACGGATGTCAGATCATCGGATTAATTTAACGTTATATAAACTTGAGTATATAATGGATGGTGATTTGGATGAACTAACCAATGCCTTGATAGCAGAGCATCAGGCTGAGTTATTGGCAAGTATGGGAGATCGTTAAGATGCAAGAAGGACGACAAATTGTCGCATATTTTGATTTTGATGGGACATTATCTGATCGGGATACGTTGGTTCCATTTTTGATCTATGCAGTCGGAATTTGGCGTTTTCTGTGCTGTGTTCCTAGTTTATTACCAATCGTGGTTCGATATGGTTTACGGCTTATTAATAATGAACAAGCTAAACAGCTTACATTGCAGCGTGTTATTGCAGGGATGAAAAGCTATGTTCTTGAACAAAAAGCTAAGAATTTCGCGCTGACTCGTTTAAATAAATACCTCAAACCAGTTGTTTACTCAAAATTAGAGTGGCATCGCGAGCATGGTCATACTTTAATTTTGGTTAGTGCTAATTTAGGGGTTTATCTTCGTTATTGGGCGCGCTTACATAAATTAGACTATGTAATTGCAACTGAACTTGATATTAATGAGCGTAACCGTATAACTGGGCGCCTGCAAACGCGCAACTGCTATGGCAAGGAAAAAGTAACCAGAATTAAGCAGTTTCTTGCAGATAATCATCTATCTTTTAGCTATAGCTATGCTTATGGTAACTCTGCAGGTGACTATGCTCTATTTGCTTATTCTAATGAACCTTTTTATGTCAGTGGCGATAGTGTAGAGCACTGGAGTCGTCGTCAATGAGTGATAATCGATTAAGCGAATTATTAGTTGATGGAATTACTCAGTTGGGGTTGAGTGTTACTGAGAACCAATTAAGACAATTAATTGGCTATAAAGATATTTTATTACGTTGGAATAAAGTTTATAGTTTGACGGCGATTACCAATCCTCGTGAGCTGATTATTCAGCATTTGCTTGACGGCTTGAGTATCGTGAATCATATTCCGGAAAGCTCTTGTGTGCTTGACGTCGGTAGTGGAATGGGTGTGCCAGGAATTATTTTAGCTATTATGTTGCCAAAATCTAAAGTCACTGTTTTGGATAGTAACAGTAAGAAAAGTGCTTTTTTACAACAGGTAAAAATTGAACTTGGGTTGGGTAACCTAAGCGTATTTTGCAAGCGCGTTGAGTTATATACGCCTGATGGGTTATTTACAGTTATTACTTCACGGGCATTTGCTGATTTGGCATTGTTTATTCAGCTTACAGAACATTTGATTGCGGATAACGGGCTTTATCTGGCAATGAAGGCCGAGCGTGGACTTAGCGAGATGAAAGAAATTGATGGTTTTGCTTGTCGCCAAATTGGGTTAAATGTACCGTATTTAGATGCAAAACGATTTTTGATAGAAATGAAACGTGCATGAAAAATGTAATAGTTATAGTTAATCAGAAGGGTGGGGTTGGTAAAACTACCACGGTTGTTAATTTAGCCACTGCCTTAGTCCAAAGCCGTAAAAAAGTTTTAGTGATTGATATTGACCCACAAGCTAATGCTACTACTGGTGCTGGAATTGATAAGAATAATTTGAAACATAGCGTTTATGATGTTTTAATCAATAATGTAGCTGTGGAAGATGCTATTGTGAAATCCGAGAGCTGTAAATTTGATTTACTGCCCTCTAATCGCAATTTGGCAGGTGCAGAGATTGAGTTAGTTGATTTGGCTGAACGTGAATTTCGTTTGAAGCAAGCCTTACAAAATGTAAAAGAAAAATATGATTTAATTTTAATCGATTGTCCGCCATCGTTAAGCTTGTTAACACTAAATGCTTTAAGTAGTGCGGATTATGTTTTAGTTCCGATTCAGTGTGAGTACTACGCACTGGAAGGATTAACCGATCTGCTTAATACTGTTCAACTAATGAAGGGTAAATTAAACCCAGAGTTAGAGTTGCTAGGGATTTTGCGTACGATGTATGACAAACGTAATAATTTGGCATTGCAAGTATCTGCGCAATTAGTGGAATACTTTGATGATAAGGTGTTTTATGTTTCAATCCCACGCACAGTGAGATTAGCTGAGGCGCCAAGTTATGGTACATCGGCAGTTGCTTTAGATGTTGAGGCGGTTGGTTCACAAGCATATATTAGAATGGCGCGTGAATTATTAAAACGTCTGCGTGAGATGAATGTTGAATAATAAAAATGTTTTATTTATGGTGGTTAGAGCAAATGGCAAAATTAACAGGCCTAGGTAAAGGCTTAGATGCGTTATTATCAGCATCAAAAATCAATTTGGACGTAGATAGTGCAGCGAAAACTTCCAATGATGTAACTGAGTTGGTAAATCAACTTAGTGATATCTCATTAAATAAAATTCAACCGGGTAAATATCAACCGCGGAAAGTATTTGATGAAGTAGAATTGCAAGAATT
>SSGY01000101.1 GCA_008017145.1 Neisseriales bacterium | reverse complement strand
TGCATCAACTGCTTTATTTTGCTGTTGATTGTTAGGGTTTCCTTGCTGCGGATTGCCAAGAACATTATTAATTTGTTGCTTAACATTTTGCTGAATCTGCTGTTTGTTATTTTCAAAAGCAAGTTTTAGCAATTGCTGCTGAATTGATCCCCAGTCTAAGCTTGCACTTGGTGCCGCTATCGTGCCGCTAACAGTCGCTGGGAAGGTTAATTTTTTGAATATCGGATTAATCCCGTTAACCAAAAGTTGGCTATTAGTTTTGTAATTTAAGGCTTTAGAACCTGCTAAATTTACCGATCCAGAGCCATTTAATCCAACACTTGGCCCATTCAGCTTAAAGGCAGAAGGGTTAACTAAACCATTGTTAATTGCTACATTGGCACTGAAATTACCCAAATTAGTTTTTTGGTTTAAATCTCGTGCAGCGGGTGAAGATGCTTTAGCTATTTCCGCTTTCATGTTATTTACCGCTTGAATGACTTGTGCAGAATTTGCTAATGTATGAACAATATCTCCACTATTTGAACCTGTATGTCCGATAGTGCTATCAAGTTGAGCAACTAATTTATCCAAACTGATACCAAGCACAGTTATGTTACCGATCTGGATATTTTGCTTACCATTTAATGTCGCCAATTCCATATTGCTACCAATGCTAGAATTACCACTAAACTGTAGTTGACGCATTGGAACATGATAACCATTAACACTACTAAAATCAGCAACATCCATTTGATCAATCGTGATATTTTCACTGAATGCCAGTGGTTTGAATGAGCTTACGTTAACACTACCAGTAGCCGTTGAATTAGCAATTTTGGCGCGTAATTGGCTGAGGTTAATTGCATTCATACTGCCACTAAAGCTAGTATTAAGCATAACTTGATTCAATAGCGTTTTATTGCTGATATCTGGTGGCGTCATTCCCAGTTGTTGCATTACGCCATTCAATGAGAAAGTTGGTAGGTTGATTGAACCACTATATTTAGGATTAGCAAAATTCTGTACTGCCACCGTTGTGCTTCCGCTTAATAATGTGCCAAATTTAAAGTTAGCACCATTTAGATTTACACTGTTTGGTGTAGCTTTGAAACTGGTATTAATTGCAAAACTATTAAGCAAAGGTTTATTTTTACGCTCAGCAACAGCAATGCCCAATCCATCTAACACTTTGTTTAAATTAGTATCCGAGAGGTTAATCGCTCCTGATACGCTAGGGTTAGCAAAATTTTGAATTTGTAAGCTACTGAATGCAGCTTTTAAGCTATCGCCAACGCTCAATTTAACATTACTCAAATTAGCACTGCTTTGATTGGCATTAAAGCTACCGCTAAAGGCAAGGCTATTTAAGAGTGGTTTATTTTTACGTTCTGCTATCGCAATTCCTAGCCCATCCAAAGTTTTATTGAGGTTGAAAGTTGGAATAGTTACATCACCAATCACGCTTGGTTTAGTGAAGTTTTTGACTTGCAGGCTACCAAATGACGCGCTAACGCTATCGCCAGCACTTATCTTTAGACCTTTGAGCGAAATATTATTTTTATCGCCACTAAAGCCATTGCTGCTAATTGCGAAACTATTAAGTAGCGGTTTATTTTTTCGTTCAGCAACTGCGATATTTAAGCTATTAAGTAGTTGATTAAGATTGAATTTCTCCAAGTCCAGATTACCATTATAAACTGGATTGGCAAAATTCTTCAAAGACAAACCTACATTACCCTTAAATTTATCTGAGAGATTAAATTTAAAGTCTTTTAGTGTTAGATTATTGGTATCACCATTGATATAACCCGAAAAAACCACATTGTCCAATAGTGACATGCCATGGCGTTGTTTGGTCGCAATATTGAATTGGTCTAAAATTGTATTTAAGGCTAATTTATCAATTGCTACATCACCAGAATAAATTGGTTTATCAAATTGTTTTACTTCAAAATTTAGTTTACCTTGCGCTGAATCATTGTATTTAAACTTAACTTTATTTAGTGAAAGTTGTTCCGCTCCCTGATCAAAAGTGATTCCACCTCTAAAATCAGTATCAACAATTAGATTAGCATTTTTTACACCGTAGCTTTGTTTTAAATCACGATCCGAATAGCTTAAGGTCGCATTGGTAAAGCTAAATGCGCTCATATCCAGACGGAGTGGTTGTGGCTTACCACCTTCAGCGCCAGCGGTGCTTGATTCCTGATTTGGTGGCGTAAAAGTCCAGTTATTAACTCCATTTTGTTTGATCAGTGCAAGATTTAGACCATCAATTGCCAGCGTTTTAACTACGATATGATTACTTAATAATGGAATCAAACCAACCGATACATCTGCTGAATTTAAAGTCATAAAATTTGACTCGCTGAATCCTGATGGGTTAGAGAGGGCAACTTGTTTAATATTTACTCCCAAATTCGGATAAATTTTCCAGCTAATATCACCATCCAATGCGATAGTTCGTCCAGTTGATTGATAGACGGCTTTAACGATGAATGGTTTAAAGCGATTAGGATTTACTACAGTTACTAGGAGCACTACAGCGATAGCGACTACGGCTATTATTCCTAATATGCCATAAAGCGTATATTTTATAAATTTTTTCATATGTTTCTTTCCATTAATGGTTTTTCATCCAATGCGATCAATCATATTTATTTTGTTTGTGATTCTACTGGCATACTTTCTGTTGCCACTGTAACTGGTGCTTGATTTTCAGCCAATTTACAATTTGGTACTTTGTTAAAATCAAAGTACTTAGGACGGTTTTTTACCCGAATATATTTGTCATTTATGAAGTAAACGAAATTTGAACGTTCAGAGCAATTAGCTAGCGTAAAATTTGGTGCTGCGCTTTCATTGTCGTGCGGGGCTACATTGAGAAATTTGTACTGACCCAATTTATTTCCGCAAAAACCAAATAGGCTATATTGCTTAACATTTCCATGGTATTGTGCTTTAATCGCTGAATCAGAAGCTAGCGCCAATAAACCAAATTGATCAATCACAATTGGATTTACCATTTCTGGGCTAGTGACCATAACTACGAAGTTATTACTCTCTTCCTCAAATGGTAAAAACATAATGGATTTATCTATTTTACACATGCTATTAGCAGGGAGAGTAAATTTACTCGCGCTTTCATCCAGATTTTTGATTTGTATCGTAGTTGTTTTTGAAGTATTGTTCTTTAAATATAAATCATCCATGCTAACGGCTAATCCTGTTGCATTTGCGATTAATGGTAGTAGAGTAATTAAGGTTAAATAAAGATGTTTCATAGCGTGTCCTTACTTGGGTTAACACCGTATTATACTGTAATTCATTTGCTTTAACGGAGATAATCGAGGCAGGGCTACTAAGTTTATGGTTGAGATATTATCTACCAAGTAAAGTTATAAATCTCTACTTGGTAAATTTTTAGATTGTTATAAAGTAAGTGGCTTTGCATACAGATCATAATCTTTAGCAGCAATAATTTCAACTTGAACAATATCCCCAACTTGAATATTATCGTATTGTCCCATGTTTTTGATGTAGATCAAACCATCAATTTCTGGTGCATCATACTTACTACGCCCGATGATGAGTTTACGACTAACCTCATCGACAATTATCGGCATCTGGCTACCAACTTTGGCTTGTAGTTTTGCTAAGCTGATGGCTTGCTGATGCTGCATGAAGCGGTGATAACGTTGTTCTTTAATTTCCTCAGCTACATGATCAGCAATCAAATTAGCGCTAGCGCCTTCCACTGGTGAGTATTTAAAGCAACCAACTTTTTCTAATTGTGCAGTAGTTAGAAAATCTAAGAGCATTTGGAAATCTTCTTCAGTTTCACCGGGAAAACCAACGATAAAGGTGCTGCGAATTGCTAGGTCTGGGCAAATTTTACGCCATTGGTTAATTCGCTCCAATAGACCATCAACGTTTCCTGGGCGTTTCATTGCTTTTAAAACTTTAGGGCTGGCATGTTGAAAAGGTATATCCAAATAAGGAAGAATTTTATTCTCAGCCATCAAAGGAATTACTTCATCAATATGAGGATATGGGTAGACGTAGTGCAAGCGAACCCAAACATCTAATTTGGCAAGTTGTTCACACAAATCAATAAACTTGGTTTTAACTGGGCGTCCGTTATGGAATCCAGTTACATATTTCTTATCGCTGCCATATGCACCAGTGTCCTGAGATACGACTAATAACTCTTTAACTCCTGCTGCAACCAATTTTTCTGCTTGAGCAAGTACGTCTCCAATCGGGTAAGAATCTAATTTTCCACGCATGCTTGGTATAATACAGAATGAGCAGGTGTTATTGCACCCTTCAGAAATCTTAAGGTAGGCATAATGTTTTGGCGTTAGCTTAACACCTTGTGCTGGAACTAAATCTACAAATGGATCATGCGGTTTAGGTACATACTGATGAATTAAGTTTAACACTTCTTGTGTTGCATGGGGACCTGTAACGCCTAATACATTTGGATATTTAGTCTCAATTACACCTTCTTTAGCACCAAGGCAACCAGTTACGATAACTTTACCATTTTCTTTGAGCGCTTCACCAATTGCGTTTAATGACTCTTCAACTGCAGAATCAATAAAACCACAAGTATTAACAACGACTAAATCAGAATCAGCATAGCTGTTAACGACTTCATAACCTTCTGCCTTTAAACCAGTTAAGATGTTTTCTGAATCAACTAGTGCTTTGGGGCAGCCCAACGATATAAAACCAATTTTCGCCATGCTTTATTTACTACCTTTTTTTGTATTAAACGGGAATTTTATCATATTCATAAAATTCTCGGCTTGGCTTTGAATCTGTTCGTGAACTTGTTCTTGCATCTGAATGAAATTATTAGTACTGGTATTAAGATAATCAAAAATATTCTGCTGCACTTGTGGTCCACGCTCTTGCCAAAATTCTTTCCATAAATCTAGGCTTGATGGAATCGAATCTTTAGGGTAGGTAGCTTTTAGTTGGGCATAAAATCGCTTTTGTGTTTGGCGGAGCATATCCATGCCTTGTTCTAAAAACGGACTGATTGCAGGCTGAAATGCTTTGCCATAAAAGCGGATAATCTGTACTAGAAAATCATTAGATAATATTGGTGAGTCAGTTGCTTCTTCTTCGAGGAGAATTTGCAACAAAACACTACGAGTTACATCGGTATCGTTCTTGACATCTAGAACGCTCACTATGTCACCATCCATGATCATCTGCTTAATATCCTCCAACACGATGTACGTACTGGTCGCAGTATCGTAAAGTCGGCGATTTTGATATTTCTTGATAACTCTATGTTCTGGGGCTTTTTTCATAAGTACCTGATAGAAAAATTAAAAAAAACTTGACAAATTATGCTGCACTGCACAATAATATCGTCTGTGAGATAGTAAAGGTACTAATTATACCTCTAAATAATTATAACATGGATTAATTGTGCACTTGCAGCAATTAACCGAATTTTGGAGAATATTATCATGATTAAAAACGAACAAATTACAACAGAAACACAAAAAGCTATTGATACTGCAATGGAATTAGTTACAACTTCAATTCATTCAGTTGAAAAATTAACTCATATTCAATTAGAAACTTCTCGTCAAATTATGGAAGAAACTTCTAAGGCAATTAAAGAGTTGGCTGGTGTTACAGACCCTAAAGAAATGTTTAGCCGCGTAAATGCAATGGCTACTCAAGCAGTTGAGAAGAACCTTGCTTCAGCTCGTGATGTTTATGACATCGTAAGTGAAGTTCAATCTAAGATCAATAAAGTAGCTGAAGAAAGTGTACAAAATCTTCAACAAGCTGCATTGACTTCAGTTGATGGTTTATCTCAATATAATCCAACTGGTGCAAAGGCTGCTACTGATTCTTTGAAAACTTGGATTAATAGCGCAAATCAAGCTTTGTCAGCAATGAATAAAGTTGCAGCACAAGTTACTGAATTCACTAACAGCAATATTAATGCTGCTACTACAGCAACAGTTAATGCTGCGAAAAAAACTACCAAAAAATAATTGATTATTTTTAGGTATATACGGAACCGCGGTGATTTGATTCATCGCGGTTTTTTTATTGTCTAAACCTATGGTAATAGTCCTTTTTGAGATAAGCTTATGCTTAAGTAACTATTTCTGGTAAAATACGGCAGTAGGATATTTATTTTTGAAATTACGGTTTGATTGTAATCACCGATTTTGTTATAGGGTTAAATGTTGTTTAATGCTGTAGTGCTTAATTATAATGTGATGTCCATATATAAAAGATGTAGTTTATTTGTTTAGTTTAGGAAAAATAATAAAATGACCGAATTGGAAATAATTTGGCAGCAATGTTTGATGTTAATTAAAGAGCAGGGTATTGTTACTGAGACTGAGTATAACACTTGGGTTAAAACCTTACAGCCCCAGATCAAAGATGGTAAGTTGGAGATTGTAGCAACCAATCGGTTGACTCATGATTTTGTAAGTAAAAAATTCTGGGCTAAGATTAGTGCTGTATTATCTGAACTAACAGGTGGTGTAGGTGTTGAGTTAGTAGTGTCAGAAACTAGACCAATACTTAACCTACAACAAGATACAATGGATGCTAAAGATAGCAACGATAAGGTTATTCAGGAACAAAGAGTCAAGCATGAGAGTTTAGCAACTTCTGAACCTAAAGCACCGCAATCGCGAGTACAAGCTAAAGCTCGGCATGATAAAGAAATTTTGAGTCAGCTCCATCAATCAACTAAATTAAATAAGGATTATACTTTTGATAGTTTAGTCCGTGGTAACTCCAATCAACTAGCCTACGCGATAGGGATGCATATTACCCAAGATCCTGGCAATCGTAATCATAACCCGTTGTTTATTTACGGCGGTGTTGGTTTGGGAAAAACTCACTTAATGCAAGCGATTGGTAACGAAGTGCATAAAAAAAATCCGAATGCCAAAATTCGTTATCTACATGCTAATGATTATATTCAGGATGTAGTAAAAGCTTCGATGCGCCAAGGGTTTGATGAATTAAAAAGATATTATAATGGCTTAGATTTGCTGTTAATGGATGATATTCAATTTATTGCGGGTGATAAAACCAAGACTCAGGAAGAATTTTTTTATACTTTCAACAATCTGTTAGATAAGAGCAAACAGGTTATCATGACTTGTGATACCTATCCGAAAAACATTAATAATCTTAATGAGCGCTTGATTTCACGCTTTGCCTCAGGCTTAACGGTTGAGATTCAGCCGCCAGAATTAGAGATGCGCGTTGCAATCCTGAAGAAAAAAGCGGGGCGTAATAAAATAGATCTGGATGATGAAGTTGCGTTTTTTATCGCGCAAAATATTAAGTCAAATGTTCGAGAGTTGGAAGGGGCATTAAACAAAGTTGCCTATCATGCTAAATTTTCGCGCAAAGGTTTAAGCATTGCGATTGCTAAAGAGGCTTTAATGGACATCATTGCGATTGAATCACGCAGTGTGTCGATTGACGATATTCAAAAAACGATTTGTGATTTTTATAAGCTGAAAATTTCTGATTTACTGTCAAGTAAACGTACTCAATTAATTGCTCGTCCGCGACAAATCGCGATGACGATAACTAAAGAGTTGACTCAATATAGTCTTCCAGCAATTGGTGAGGCTTTTGGTGGGCGCGATCATACGACGGTGCTTCACGCGCAGCGCACAATTACTGATTTGCGGACTAAAGATGAAAAGATTGACCGCGAATATAAATTACTGATTCAAATGTTACAAAACTAATTTCTGAGGTATAACATGTTATTGAAATTTCAACGCGATACTTTGCTAAAACCACTTACTCAAACTACCGGTTTTGTTGAAAAAAAACAAACCATGCCGATTCTTTCAAATATTTACCTCAAAAAATCTGGAGAGAAGGTAATTGTGGTTGCCAATGATATGGAAATTCAGGCAACATTGCATGTTCAGGGTGGTATCGAGGGCGATGATTTTGCTATTACGCTACCAGCTAAGAAGCTGCAAGATGTATTGAAAGCGTTACCTGATGCAGAAATTAGTTTAGAAGTAATTGAAAATAAAGTAACAGTGAAAGCTGGTCGAACTAAATTTACCCTGCAAAGCTTACCTGCAGATCATTATCCACTATTAAGAGTTAGTGATGAATGTGTTGGTCAGTTTAATCTTGCCCAACGTGATTTACGTGAGTTAATCGGTAAAGTTCAATACTCTATGGCGGTGAATGATAGCCGTGTTTTTCTTAACGGTATGTTGCTTGAAATAAAGAATAATCAATTACGTTTGGTTGCAACTGATGCACATCGCTTGAGTTTTGTTAACTATGCTCTGGCAGATATGTTGCCTGATATTAGCACAATTATTCCACGTAAAACTATGCTTGAGCTTTATCGTTTATTGGAAGATAGCGATGATTTGGTAACGATTAAAATGTATCCTAACCAAGTAATTTTTGAAACTCAAAATAAACAATTGATCACTAAAGTAATTGATGGTAAATATCCAGATTATGAGCGAGTGATTCCATTAACCAATGATAAATTATGTCTGATTAATCGTGAAGAATTTTTGCATGCCGTACAACGTGTAGCGGTAATTGGAATTGATAAATTAAAAACTCTGGTGCTGGATCTAAAACCAAATTTATTGACTATTAGCTGTCGGAATGAGGAACAGGAAGAGTCACGCGATGAGTTAGCCATTCAATATGGCAATGATGCTGAATTACGCTTAAATTTTAACATCAGCTATGTATTGGATGTTTTAAATAATAGTAACGCTGAAAATTTACAGTGGGCATTTTTCGATAATCAGCGGAGCATTTTGGTAACTGTGCCAAATGAAGTTGATTTTAAATATGTGATAATGCCACTACGCAATTAATTTCTTGAGTAATATTGCTTAGTAATAAAAATAAGTTAAGTTTATAGGATTGAATATGTCTGAAGTAAATCAACAAAGTTATGATAGTAGTAGTATTAAGGTTTTAAAAGGACTGGATGCGGTACGCAAGCGCCCAGGGATGTATATTGGTGATACACAGGATGGTACTGGTTTACATCATATGGTGTTTGAGGTTTTGGATAACGGTATTGATGAGGCACTAGCTGGACATTGTAATACGATTCGGGTTGTAATTCATGAAGATAATTCAATCTCTGTCGAAGATAATGGACGTGGGATTCCAACCGATATCCATCAGGAAGAAGGTCGTTCGGCAGCTGAAGTTATTATGACCGTGCTTCACGCCGGTGGTAAATTTGATAGTAATTCCTACAAAATTTCGGGTGGTTTACACGGGGTTGGGGTTTCAGTGGTAAATGCTTTATCTGATTGGTTGCGCTTAACAATTTGGCGTGATGGTAAAGAACATTGGATGGAGTTCAAGCGTGGTGATGCAGTTGCACCTTTAAAAGAAATGGGCGATGCACCAAAGGGGCGTAAGGGAACTCGCGTTCATTTTATGGCGAGTGCTGAGACTTTTGGCGTAGTTGAATTTCATTATGAGATATTGGCAAAACGGATTCGTGAGCTATCATTCTTAAATAACGGCGTTAATATTGTTTTAGCTGATTTACGGGTTGGTAAAGAAGAAAGCTTTGCTTATTCGGGTGGGGTTGCAGGCTTTGTTGCATATATGAATCGCAGCAAAACTGTTTTACATCAGAAGATTTTCCATGGTGTTGGCGAACGTGATGGAATGGGGGTTGAAGTTGCAATGCAATGGAACGACTCATATAGTGAAAATATTCAATGCTTTACTAATAATATTCCGCAAAGAGATGGTGGTTCACATTTATCGGCATTACGTACTGTAATGACGCGGACACTTAATCAGTATATTGAAGAGCAAGAGTTGGCTAAAAAAGCTAAAGTTACCACGACTGGTGATGATATGCGTGAGGGTTTAACCTGTGTTCTTTCGGTAAAATTACCCGATCCTAAATTCTCTTCTCAAACTAAAGATAAATTGGTTTCATCAGAAATTTCACCAGTAGTTCAAGAGTTAGTTAATGAAGCTCTTAAGACTTATCTCTTAGAAAATCCAATTGATGCTAAATTAATTTGTAATAAAATCGTAGAATCAGCGCGTGCGCGTGAAGCTGCGCGTAAAGCGCGTGATTTAACACGTCGTAAAGGTGTTTTGGATGGACTTGGTTT
>SSGY01000166.1 GCA_008017145.1 Neisseriales bacterium | reverse complement strand
TTTCTGATCTTTCTGATCTTTCTGATCTTTCTGATCTTTCTGATCTTTCTGATCTTTCTGATCTTTCTGATCTTTCTGATCTTTCTGATCTTTCTGATCTTTCTGATCTTTCTGATCTTTCTGATCTTTCTGATCTTGTTTATTTTGTTGTTCTTGCTGTTGCTTTAATTTTTTTACTAGCTCTCGATTATGCTCGGCATCCGGAAAATTCTTTTGTAATTCAAGTGCTTTGGTATAAGCATCAATAGCTTCCTGATATTTCTGCATTTGAGCTAAGGTATTACCCTGATTGTACCAACCATTGGCAGTCTTATCTTGCTTAAACATCTCCAAGGCCTGATCATATTTTTTATCACGATAGTAAGCAACACCTTTCCAATGATTATCGCTAAATTTAGCCGCTGCCTCGCTATTTTTTTGTTGATCTAATAATCGTGCCGCTTGTTGATTCTGATTAAACCATAAATCCTGAAAGCTAAAAGCAAAAGCAGTATTAGATAGCATCAAGCCAATCACGATACAAGTTCCGCGCAGCATCGTACGACAGGGTATTAATTTTGGCTTCAACATAATTTCTCCAACCATCCTCTACGCGCTAATAATGCAAACAAAATCAATGCTCCCCAAATTAAATAATCACCGCGATCTTGCCATAAACTTTCGGTTTGTGACTCGGCTGAAGCTTTAGCATCAAGATCATTTAAAGTTGCCACTTTTAATAAACTATCTACATCGCTATTATCGCCCTTGAATGACACATATTCACCGCTACCATTTTTTGCCAGATTTTCTAAACCGCTAACATCAAGATGCGTCAAACTCACATTACCATTAGCATCAGTTGCAAAATTACCATCATTACCCCTCTCAGGCGTTCCTTCTTTAGTTCCAATCGCCAAAACAGAAGTCATAAATCCTTGCTTGGCTAGATTACTTGCCTCAGTCAATGCACTGGCAGATGGTGAACTATCGGTAATCAAGATAATTTCACCACGTGTTGAGCCAGATTGTTTAAATAACTCACCAGCTTTGGTAAGACCTGCAGCAATATCCGAACCCTGTACTGGAACAATATTTGAGTCAAGCACAGGCACCATTGATGCAATAGTATTGCTATCCGCAGTTAGTGGTGATACCACAAAAGCGCTACTTGAGAAAACCACCATCCCCGTTTGCCCTTCTTTTATCGCATGCAGCAAATCAAGAACTTTATATTTAGCTCTTTGCATCCGCGAAGGCGTAATATCCGTCGCGTTCATTGATTGCGAAACATCCAGTACAATGACCCGAGCAATATTTTTCTGATAAACTGGTGCATCATAACGTGACCAGCTAGGTCCGCTTAACGCAAACACAGTTAAAAACCAAGCAGCCCCAAGTAGCGCTATCATCCATGTCGAACGAGCTGAAGGAGAACTTACTAAAATATGCTCAAGCAAATGCGGATCACAATGCTCTTTCCAAACATTATTACTCGCTTGAGATTTTTTATGCCACAAAATAGCAATCAAGAGTGCTGGAATTAATGCCAGCCACCACCATGGACGTATAAAATGAAACGTTCCTAACATTTTACCTTCTCCATATTCTAATAATCATTAACAGAAAACTTAGTCCCAGAGCCACCCCAAGAGTCCACGGATAAAGCGGCGTCACGGGACGAATGGTAATTGCATCCGATTTAACTGGTTCAAGTTGATTAATTCGTGCATAAATATCGGATAATGCAGCACCATCCTCAGCACGAAAAAACTCACCACCAGTAATTTGAGCAATTTGTTTAAGGCTATCAATGTCCAAATCGCTAGACGGATTAACAATCTGCGTACCAAAAATGCCAGGTATTGCCATTTGACTGGCACCAAGTCCAATCGTATAAATTTTGATATGCTCTTGTGCGGCAAGCTTAGCTGCAGCCAAAGGTTGCATTACACCAGCATTATTGCCACCGTCGGTGAGTAATACCAATGCTTTACTATCACCGGGATAATTAAGAAATTGTTTAACTGATAAACCAATCGCATCACCGATTGCCGTTTGCGGTCCTGCTATTCCCAAAGTTGCATCATTTAACATTTGCCCAACCGTCTTACGATCAAATGTTAATGGTGTTTGTAGATATGGACGCGACCCAAATAAAACCAAGCCCAAGCGATCTCCTGTACGCCCGCTGATAAACTGATTGGCAACCCGTTTGACAACATCAATCCGCGTTTCAGTACCGCTACTGGTTTGCATATCGGGGGTTTGCATACTACCCGATAAATCAATTGCCATCAATAAATCACGTCCACTTTGCGGAAGCGTTAATGGTTTACCCAGCCACTGTATCCCAGCACCTGAAATCACCATTAAAATCCAAATCAGCAAGGCAAGATATTTTAAAGAAGAAAGTGCTTTAGGCTTGCCAGAGCTATCGCCATGAGCAAAAGCTTGTTGCAGCTGGCTAAAAAAAGGAACTTTTAACGCCGAAGACTGCTCATTTTTAACGGCAGGAAACAGATAGCGCACAATAAAAGGCAAAAATATTGCCAAAAAAACCCATGGGTAAGCAACTTGAATCATAACATCACCGTCCTTAACCAATTTTTAACTACACCCAATAGTTCTTGTGGATTTTCCAAAGATTGTCGTTTATAAACATCAAGTAAAACCCGCCCAGTACCACTAGTAAATTCAGTTGTTTTACCACTACGATCCAAAAATTGCAACCATTTTTCACCAAATAGATTTTGGGGATGCAATTCGCTAAATTTCTCGCGGGCAACCCTTTTTAGTAAAATCGAAATCTCAGGGAGAACTTCTTCTCTTTGCTCAGGCTCCGAAGCTTGTGCTTTAGCTTCAATCTGCGCCAGCAAAATCAAAACTTGTTTTAATTTATACTGTTTACTTGCACGGCGTAATTGCCATAGAATAAGTAAAATTATAATCACAAACATGACTGCCAGCACAATATACCATCCCGGAGCAAGAGGAAAAATTGAAACTGGTGCTGGTAAATGAATATCTTTTAAATCTGCTAAACTATTATTTTCCACTTCTGTTTACTCCAGCTTTTAATACTGCTGCCAAATCATCATTAGTTGCCAGTGTCATAAATTGCATCCGATTTTGCCGCGATAAATTGCGTAAATCTGCTACTCGTTTGGCAAAAGGTTCTGCATAACGCTCTTTAGTTTGCAAAGTATCACCAATCTCCAAGCGTGCACTACCATTATCCGTAAAGCTAAATATCCCTCGATCAGGTAAACTAGCTTCCAAAGGATCATAAATTAGCAAGTTAATCAATTCACATTTATGAGCAATCAGCCGTAGATACTGTTCCGCCTCGCTAGTTAAACTACAAAAATCACTCAAGACAATCACTGTGCTACCTGATTGAATCTGGCGCAAAATAAATTGTAGCGAATTTGCCAAACCGCCTTGCTGGCGATTTTTTCTTGGATAAGTCAAAAGATTAAACACATCTAATAAAGACTGACGACTGCGCCGTGGTTTTATATACTCAGCTCCCAGCTCATCAAAAACAACTCCACCAACTTGTTGATGTTGTGTCAATGCTGCCCAGCCTAAAAGAGCCGCAATTCGTGCTGCAATAACGCTTTTAAAAGCAACTTTGGTGGCAAAGCGCATCGATGCAGATTGATCAATCAACAGGTAAACCGAGCGCTCACGTTCTTCATGATAAACCTTGGTATAAGTCTTTCCCGATCTGGCAGTCAGCGGCCAATGAATCAGACGGATGTCATCACCAGCTTGATAACGGCGAACCTCATCAAAATCCATCCCACGTCCGCGCGCATGTGAAGCATTGATACCATTAGTCACCGAATTAACTTTATTAGGATTAAAGAGCTGTAATTCGGCTGCGCAATAGCGCATCGCCAAAAGCTCATTAATTTCCGGATTAATGCCTTTAGTCATAATTTTTCATTCACTAGATATTGATAAACGGTTTACTCAAAGTATTTATGAGCATATTCCTAAGGAATCGGAACTACATTGAGGATTTTATCAATAATTTGATCGCTATTGATACCTTCAACCTCGGCTTCAAAAGTAAGTAAAATTCGATGGCGTAAAACTTCATGAATCATCACATGAATATCGTGCGGAGTAACATAATCACGACCTTCCAGCCATGCATGAGCACGTGCAGTGCGCTCTAGCGCAATCGTTCCGCGTGGGCTAGCACCAAAACTAATCCATTTAGCTAGTTCTGCTTGGTATTTTTGTGGATAGCGAGTTGCCATAATCAGTTGAATGATATATTCTTCTAAAGCATGGCTTAAATGAATATTGGCCAGTTGTTGTTGAGCTGTAAAAATTGCCTCTTGGGTAATTCGCGGACGGTTAACATCTGCGCTATTATTGTTTACGCGATTTAGTGCCAAAATTTGCGCTTCTGCAGCCGCATCTGGATAAGCAATTTTAACGTGCATCATAAAACGATCTAGTTGCGCTTCAGGTAATGGATAAGTTCCCTCTTGTTCAATCGGATTTTGCGTTGCCATAACCAAGAATAATTGCGGCAAAGGATAAGTTTGTTTACCAACTGTAATTTGTTTCTCACCCATCGCTTCAAGTAGCGCTGACTGCACTTTAGCTGGCGCACGGTTAATTTCATCGGCTAACAAGAAATTATGAAATAATGGACCAGATTGAAATTGGAATGTATGTTGCTCAGGAATGTAAACATCAGTACCAGTCAAATCTGCTGGCAATAAATCAGGTGTAAATTGAACCCGGTGATAAGAGCAATCAATACAAGAAGATAAAGTTTTAATCGCGGTAGTTTTAGCAAGTCCCGGTGCACCCTCAACTAAGAGATGCCCTGATGATAATAATGCGATGAGTAGGCGCTTGGTTAGTTCGGATTGCCCAACCACCCGGCTATTTAGATAATTAAGTAATTGTTGAAACTGTTCGTGTTCGGTCATAAATCCTCCAGCGTTAAAAAACCAGTTATGGTTACTCCTTTTATTAAGATAATCTTCGTCTGAGAGGCAAAATATGCATCCTGCTCAGACGCTCTTTTCTCAAACGTTGGTAATTGTAACATATCATTTTTTAAAAATCAAGACTCTAATTCAAACATCGCCACGCATAAAATATATCCAATTGATATAAAACAATAAATTACACTAAAATCCACAATTGACAACATCTAAATAAACTCAAAAATATTTATAATAGTTACCTTGTAAACTTCAATCATTAGATGAAATAACAGAAACATATAAATAAACATCCAAAATATTTGACTTTTAGCAAATTATCAATAATTAGAATATATTTTTATTTGACACAACTACCGTTAAGAGCTAATGGATCTACGCTTAATAATAGCGTTCCCTTAGTATCACAAACAGTTGCCAGAACTAAAACCTCTGATTTTACCCCTGCTATTTTCTTTATTGGAAAATTAACCACGGCAGCAATTTTTTTGCCAATCAGATCACTTGGTAAATAATTCTGCGTAAGCTGCGCCGAACTGCTTTTCATGCCCAAATCACCAAAATCAATGGTTAAAATATATGCGGGAACACGCGCTTTTTCATTAATTTTGGCATCAAGAATTGTGCCACTACGAATATCAATCTTTGCAAAATCCTCCCATTCAATTAATTCTTTCATATCAAACACCCTAAATATACGATAAAATATTACAAATACTGTGCTTCATGTTGTAATGCTGATTTTATTGAATTTCGCCGGGCAATACGTTCAATATAATTACTTAGATTAGGATAGTTTTGAGTAGAAACGTTCGTGTATTTTGTCCATTGATAAACGACAAATAAATACGCATCCGCAATTGAAAATCGTTCTGCAGCGAGATATGACTTATCAGCTAAGTGGTTATTTAAAATCATAAAATATTTATTAATGCTAGTATGCGCCCAAGTTCTGACATTTTGTTGAGTAGCAGCATTACCTAAAGAGAGCAAATTTAGATTTTGTTTGCTCATCTGCATTTTTACCAACGTAAATTAACTCAAACTCAACTTGTATTTCTTTTAAAATGATATGAACACTAGTACAACATGCATATGGTAGAAAATACAATTTAATCAAGCTAAAACATCCAAAACAAACCACGTAGGAGAATGTGATTAAACAAACTCCCCTACTATATATTGAAGGTCAACTGCTTAAAATGGAATATCATCAGCTTGTAGTGACGGACCAGGTGCATTAAATCCAGATTGCTGCATAGCTGGAGCTGGTTCATTCCCCGGCGCTTGATCATAGCTGTAGCCACCATCAGGTGCACCAGCTTCTTCAGAGCGCTCACGACTACCGATAAATTCAATATTTGAAGCACTAACGCGCAATGAGGCAACTGCTTTGCCTTCTTTATTAATATAAGCATTAGCACTTGGCGTACCCTCAATTAATAACTTGCTACCTTTTTTTACCCATTTTTGTACCGTCTCTGCAGTGCGTCCATTACAGCTGATTTCCAACCAGTCAGTTTTTTGATTATCTTTAGGTCCTGTCGTAACTGCCAACGAGAAAGTTACAAATGACTCTCCATTTGGCGCGTAACGTGACTCTGGATCACGACCAACATTACCTGTCACAAATATTTTTTTCATAACAATACCCTTATTCAAAAATTAAAACTCAGTCCTCTATTGTACATCAGTCAAAGAAGCACCGTAAAATATCAACGCTGATTATGGCTCAATATTTCGTCAAACGTATATTCTTGATAACATTTACCATCACGATAAATCGTCTGCATCAAATCACTCGCCAGTAAATGTTCATCCTCAATTCGCTCAGTATAAATATCTTGTTTATCACGACTAATATAAGTGCTAACATGTCCCTTTAATGACTGTTTTCCCAGATCAGTTATCGGACGCTTTTGCAAATCATGCCATATTTTGCCATCAAAACGGGCAGTTGCTTTCATCGAGAAGGAAAATTCATCGCGCCCAGCATCATGCGTCAAACCACTCCCCATCCCAAAAATAATATTTTCCAAACTAATCCGCGCTTTATCCAAACGCGCAACGATGTGGCGGATACTATCATTATTGATTCCATCACCTTGAATCACACCAATATAAGGCGGTAAGACTTTATAACCAAATTTATTAACACTATAACCGAATTTATCCATCAAAATTTTGATTATTTCCATACACATGGTAAGCGGATCACCAGAATCGGGTCTTACTACTACTTTACCGCCCAAAGCGCCTAATTCGATAATTTTGTCACGATAGATACCACCGATATAATCACGAGTCAGCCGATAAATATCATAAGTATCGCCAACGATCGAAACAATTGGTAAACCCTCTTTGTTTTTTATTTTGTACTCTAATAAATCAATCATCATCTTAACTGCGGGTAAGTCATCACGAGTATTTGAATCAGACCAAGTACACATTACACTATGTTCAGAAGCGCTGACACTCATGCCATAAGCTTTGGTTGTATTATAAAAATGCTTGATATTACGATTTGCCTGAGCACAATCAGTACCATTAAACCCAGCAGACAAGTGCGCCATTCCTGCCAAAATATCCGCTTCATAACTATCAGCGCCACGTGAGCCAAAATTATGCAAATGAAAATTAACCTTACCCGCCTCTCCACTATGTTTAATCATCATATCATCAAGATAGCGATACAAATTCAAGGCAATTGACGCAACCGTCGTCATCTTCCAGCATACCCGCTGAAACATAGTCTCAATATACGAACTTAACCAGCCGCATTTAGGATCGGTATTAACAATTGTCACGGTTGCCACACCAACTGGCACTAGCATACCTTCCGGCACAGCACGAATTTCCAACGGTAAATAACCATTATGCTTATCTAGAATATGCTGCCAACGCTCGCGGTTAAAACTAAAACCTTGCTCGCGCAATTCAATTTCTGCTTCATCCAACATCCATGCTTCAACCGGTTCAGTGATGTATTTCTTAACTGCATATTGATGCCCCATTGCTTTAATAACATCAGTATAACGATTGCCACGTCGCGGAACAATAGTTGAAAAAATATACTCGGTGTCTTGAGGTAACATTTTGCCATGATCATTTTTATACGAATCAATATCAAGAATTATATTGCGGCGCAAGCTATTACTCATATTTTCACTTTTTAAAATTTAGTTATAATTAATCTTTAATTGAACATTACCCACTAGCTAGATACTCAAAATATTTGATTCTTGGACGCGAAGTATTGATGAAAAAGACGAGGACGTGTACTCAGAAGTACATGACGAGTCTTTTTTGAAATACGACAAAGTCCAAGATTCAAAGATGATGAGTGATCCATTATTGAGTTAATTGACAACGCGTTTTTTTACCACTAAGCGCAACTGGAGTGGCTGCAGTCAAATCAACACTCATTAATTTTTGAATCTGTGGTGTCAAAGCATTTTTTTCTGCCTCTTCAAATTCATCACAATTATCTTTAGTTGCAATTATATTAGCACCCTGCCAATAAGTCAATTTTTTGCGACTAATTTCCATTGGATTAGAATAGCTAGCAGTAAATACCTGACGTTTGCTATCCAAATCAAAAATCAGTACATCGCGCCCATCAGTCCCTGTCCCCCGATCAATGAAAATCAAATTTTTCCATTTACCAAGAAAATAGCTCGCTTCACCACTATCTGTTTCCCAACCAGCAGCGCTATCCCAGCTACATGTCGCATCATCTCCTGATTTAATTAAAACATGATCACCCGGCGCATC
>SSGY01000223.1 GCA_008017145.1 Neisseriales bacterium | reverse complement strand
GTTTTTAGGAGGATTTACCATGAGCTTCGTTTCAATTCGATTGCCAGAGGAATTTATCAGCGAAATTAAAGATTTTGCAGAGAAAGATTATCGAACAGTTCCACAACAAATTATGTACTGGGCTTCATTAGGTAAAAAACAAGAGTTAAGAAATTGGCAACTGGAAAAAATGCGTTTAGGGCTACAGCAAGCTCAAAATGAAATTATCGCTTCAGATAACGATGTGTTGCGGGTATTTAATAAATGCAAAACTGCAAAATAACATGGTCTGTTGAAGCGCTAAACGATTTGGAAGATTATATTGACTGGTATCTACAAAATGATAATGAGTTCATTCAAGTAATCGAGGATGCAATAGAAACTATTAGGAATAGCAATTATATTGCGCGAATGGTTGATGAAATTCCAGAACTTCGAGAATATGTGGTTCAAAAATTTCCATATATAATCTCATATTGGATAAAAGATCAATCCAATGTCGTGATTACTGCTTTTTTACATCAAAAGATGAAGAAATAAATTCTTGTAATTAGAAATACAACGCGTAAAGATATAAGTTTGACCAAAGCTAAAAAATGAATAGCCATAAGTCTCGACTACAATTATATAGCCAATTTTTCTTCATCATAAAAACCAAGATTTTAGCCTCATGTCAATGCAGGACAAAGAGCAAGTTGACTTGGTATCGCAGCTTCATTTAGCAATACTCAATCATTATTGAAAGAAAATTTTATGCCATATATTAATTTACAAATCACAAAAGGCGCTACAGTAGATCAGAAAAAGCAAGTTGTTGCCGAATTTACTCAAACACTGGTTAACGTCTTAGGAAAAAAGCCTGAACATATCCATATAGTAATACAAGAAATTGAATTAGATGATTGGGGCTACTGTGGTCAATTAACCAGTGAACTTCGTAAACAAGAATAAAACTAAACTCATAGTATTTGATTTTTGGATGCAAAAAGCTAGAACTACATAAGAAGTTTAACAATACAGTCGCCTAACAAAGTTAGGCATTGACATACTATGTTACTAATTGATAGAATAACGGATTCCGTGATTGCTTTTCACTCCAATAACTTGCAATATATTTGGCTGATTATTGAGTGCGTAAACAAATATGCAAGAGTCTAATTACACCATTATTGATATGTTTTAGGTACGAAAGATAGGATAGATAGAAAATGATAGCAAAGAAAATTCAGATTAATGATTTTGGAAAAGCCGAAGTTATGCAATTTGTTGAGCATGAATTACCTGAGTTAGATGATAATGAAGTATTAATTCGTCAGACAGCAGTTGGATTTAATTATCTTGATTTAAGCCAGCGAGCTGGACATATGTATAAATTAAATTTACCTAGCGGATTAGGGCATGAAGCAGCTGGAGTTATCGAAGCAATTGGTAAAAGCGTTGCAGATTTTGTAGTTGGGGAGCGTGTTGCGTACATGAATGCCCCTATAGGAGCATACACAAATTATCGAAACATTTCTGCAGACAAACTAGTAAAAATTCCTGACAATATAAGTGATGCTCAGGCTGCCTCTATACTCTTTAAAGGGTTAACTGCTCAGTATCTGGTAAATAAAACTTACCCAATAAAACATGGAGATATTGTTCTGATTCATGCAGCGGCAGGAAATGTTGGACAGATTTTATGTAGTTGGGCAAAATCTCTTGGTGCATATGTAATCGGATCAGTAACTTCAGAAGCAAAATTCAGTATTGCAAAAGATGCTGGATGTGATATGGTGATAGATCAGTCAAAAGAAGATTGGCATCTCCAGTTATTAAATGATTTAGCTGGCAATAAAGTAAATGTTGTTTTTGATTCAGTAGGTAAAGACACATTTATGAAATCATTGGACTGTATAAAAAAATTTGGAACAATGGTCATTTATGGCGCTAGTTCTGGTTCGGCTCCATCTATTGATCCAGAAATATTAAATCAAAAAGGTTGTTTGTATCTAACAAGGCCATCAGTATTTGCTCATAATGCAACTACTGAAGAATTAAGAAGCAATGCGAAACAACTATTCGAAGCATTTGCTGCAGGCTATATTAAACTTAATAATATCAATCAGTTTAAGTTAGAAGACATTGTCAAGATTCATAATGAAATCGAGGCTCGTAAAATATCTGGAAGCATTGTATTTATTCCGTAAACAGTATTTTAGTAGTTTCTAAATTTTGCTTGACATCATTAAATCTCTTTCATAACCAGTCAAAAAGTTAAGTTATGAAAGAGACCTTATTTCATTTTTCTTCATTAGCTTACTTTTCATTAAGCGTTTACATGATATTAATCACATAAATATTTTACCATTAGTAAACAAAATTCATTTACTAATGGTAAAATATTTGCCTGAATAATATTTACTACGAGTTAATCATGCTATTGCAAGATATTTTTATTAACCGCAAAAAAGAGCTTGCCGAAATCAGTAGCGGAATTGCGCTTGGGCAAAGCTTCATAATTATAGCACCACGACGTTACGGTAAAACCACGCTAATTAAAAAAATTGCTAAAGATATAGAATCACAAAATCAAGTCATCTATATTGATGTAATGCGCTATGCTCATAGCGCTATAAGCCTTGCCGAAGCGATTACCGAAGCGTGCCTGGCAAAAATCGGTATTATTGGTAAATTACGTAATTGGTTAAAAAATATCGATGCTAAACTGGATCTCAAAATTAAGTTTCAGGAGCTTGAAGTTGATATAATCCTCGAACAAATTGCTGCTAACGATGGTTATAATGCACTAGCCAAGTCTCTGGAATTGGCTGAAAAATTAGCACTTAAACAGAATCAGCGCTGGGTGATGATTTATGATGAAATCGGTGAACTGCAACACTTAGATGAACAGGCGATTCGGGTTATGCGTTCGGTAATTCAACACCATCAACAAGTAAGCTATCTCTTTGCCGGCAGTCAAGAATCATTGATGAATAATATTTTTATTTCCAGTCGGGGAGCTTTCTACCGTTTTGGGATTATTTATCAACTTACCGAGCTGGAATTAAAAGACGTCGTAGAATTTTTCCATTCGAGCCTAAGCAATGTCAGTGGAGAAGTAATTGATTTCATCATTGATAATTTTCATGGGCATCCGTATTATACGACTAATATTTTTTATCGAATTATTCAGCAGATTATGATGAAAAATCTGAGTAGCTTTGGCTTGAGTGACTTGCGTGAGATAATTCAAAATCTACTCAGCAGCGAAACTCATTATCTGGAAGATCAGCTTATCCGCCTTAATCAGCGTAAAAATACTTTTGCTGTCCTATTGGCAGCAGCACACGGCGATCCGTACCAGGCAACAGATAAATTATCGAAACAAAGTATTCATGCAACCTTAAAAATCTTAATACAAGATGGTTATTTGCGCAATCATGCTGGTAAATATCAATTAACCGATCCATTATTAAGTCTGTACTTACGCGATGAAAGTTTAGCAATTTATTAGCAAACAAATTATACTCTAATAGATAAAGCCCCAAAAAGATAATTAGATAAAATTTATTTTGCGTGAGTAACCTTAAATGATTGATAGCCTTGAAATGTTTCGAGTTGAGTTCTGCAATGATGATTTTATTGGAACATTGTCTTGTTATTATCATAGGTTTATTGATATGCCAATTTTAATAAATATTTTTTGTTTAATTTTTTCTATCTGCGCAAATATAGTATTTAGATTATTTTTTAATGATGTTAATTGGTTAACTAGATATTGTTATAGTGCATTGTGTGCTTTATTTGTGGCAGTAATATTTTATTTGTATTTCTCGACACATCTCAGTTTGTATTACGATGAGGCGTTTATTATTAAGTATTCGTTTAAAATATTAATGCTATTTCTTATGTTATCATACTTTTTTGCCACGATATTTTCGTATTTTGCTAAAGATTATTTAATTACCGCTGCACTTAGTTTATATAGTGGACTCAAAATTTATCATTCATTATCTGTGAATTATAGTTTACTTGATTATCTTAATGATTGGAATATCTTTCTTATAGTGATTATTATCATTTTTTTCATTTACACGGAGACTAAGCAATTAATAAGTGATATGTTTTAGAGTCGTATTTAAAATCTAAACCTATTGATTTAATTAATAATAAGTTGTGAGTTTAACGAGTTAAAAAGGCATCAAGATATGAATAATCCACGAACATTAACAAAATTTACAAAATTTTATCCTAATATTTTTAGTGATAATGGCGGTTTGAAAATATCATTGCCACAAGATTTTAATGATTTATTTGATGCGAAAATTAGGCTAAATGATCATAGTCTAAAAAAGTTAGCCTTAAAGTATCAATTAGATGAAAATATGGTTGAATATTATATTGAACGATTGCAAACGGTACATATTTTATCTTTAATTGGTAGATCTGCGATTAATTTTGATACTAGCCATATGTGGGGATTATATGCAAATAATGGCAAAGGCATAGCAATTGAATTTGATTTTGATGAATTGAATGAAAAAGTAAATTTTAAGTCAGCAAAACAATTTGTTCAAGAATCTCAATTAAGATTTAATCATGTAGATATACAAGATAAAAATATTAAGTTACTGGATTATTATAGAGATAATTGTAACGAGCAAATTTATACAGATATAAAATCTGTTATCTTAGCTATGTCTAAATTACATAATGATCAAGAAATCAGAACGTTTGAAGATAAGATAAAACAATACTCTTTGGAAGAAAGTAAGAACGATTTAGATTTTATTTATGAATTGATGAAACTTTGTATCGTTGAAGAGCCATTTTTTAAATTCTTTTATACTTCAGATTATTTGTGTAAAGTAGTCTATCAAAGTGATGATAGTTATTTAACGAATATATTTGAACAATTTATTAGCTTTATGAAAATCAATAAGTTATTTCAACAAGACTTAGAGTTTCGTAACTTTAATCAAGATTTAATAAAAGAATTGGAAAATATTAACTCTACATCAAAAGATAGTATTTCATCTCTTGTAGAATCTATTATTAATAAAGTTATTGCAGAAGTAAACAGTGTTAAAAATGATAACCAAATCAGAATATTAACAAAGTTTCAAACTAATAAATCGTTACTGTGGCAGCATGAGTCTGAATGGCGTGTAATGATTTCAGAGTTTTGTCTACCAATTATTGCTGGTTCTAATCAAAAACTTTGTAGCGGTGTAGGTTACAAAGAAGCGAAAGAGTCATTGATTAATGAGAGAGAGCTCATCGGAATTAAAACTTTGGATTTTTCCAGTGAATTAACAATAGACAATAGACAAATTGATAAGCATTTGATATACACACCAAAGTTACCTAAACCAAAACGGATCATATTGGGTTGGGGGTTTCAAGATAATGACAAACAAGGATTTAACACGATCAAAGAGTTTTGTGAGAGAAATAAGATCGACTTAATACGACTAAAAAGCACAGTTGATTATATAAGTGGAGTTTTTGAGTCACAAATTGAATTAAAATTTGAAAAAATGGATAAATAATGACAAATTTATTAGTAGCAATTAAAAACATAATCGAGAACCCAGTTAATGAGCTGGTCGAGTACTACAAAGGTACCAATCGTGCCAATAATATGGGTGATGCTCTCGAAAAATACGTAAAAGATGCTTTTTGTGGGATAGATAACACACTCTCAGATATTGAGCGAGATAAGCAATATTCACAATACTTCTCCTATTTGGGAAACACAAATAATCCACCAGATTTAATTTTAAAAAATGGCGATGCTGTTGAAGTTAAAAAAAATGAGAGTTTGAATTCAGCAATAGCACTAAACAGCTCTTACCCTAAAAGCAAACTATATGTCGATGATAGTCGTATCACGGTTGATTGTAAAAAATGCGAAGATACTCCGTGGCTTGAGAAAGATATAATTTATGTAATTGGCTATAATCCCAAGAACACCAGAATATTAAGATCAATTTGTCTTATCTATGGCGATTGTTATGCTGCGAGCAAAGAAATTTATACTCAATTCACAGATAAAATTAGCCAAGGCATCCAAGAGATAGAAGGTATTGAGTTGGTAGCTACTAATGAACTAGCTAAAGTTAAAAAAATTGATCCACTTGGTATTACCGACTTAAGAGTCCGCGGGATGTGGCATATTGAAAGCCCAATGAAAGTGTATAAGGATTTCTTTACTCTAACTGATAGCGCTAGTTTTTCATTAAATGCCATTATTTTGTTAGATAAGTATAATTCGTTTCCAGAACAAGATAGATTTTACCTAGAACAAAAAGGTATCGTTTCAGAAATTGAAATAAAATCCCCAAATAATCCAGCAAAACTCTTAAAAGCGAAATTAATCAGCTATGAAAAATAATATTGTCTCATTATTTAGTGGTGCTGGTGGTCTAGATTTAGGCTTCAATCAAGCTGGATTTAACGTGATATGGGCAAATGAATATGATAAAACGATTTGGGCAACTCATGAGTTCAACTTTCCAAATTCACATCTAGATAAACGAAATATCACCAAAATTAACGCCCAAGAAGTACCCGACTGTGTCGGAATAATTGGTGGACCTCCTTGTCAAAGTTGGAGTGAGGCTGGAGCTGGCAGAGGCATAGATGATCATAGAGGACAATTATTTTATGATTATATTCGGATATTAAAAGAAAAACAACCAAAATTCTTCCTAGCAGAAAATGTTCCTGGTATGCTATTACCTCGCCACCGAAATGCTCTAGTTGCTATTCTTAAGGAATTTGAAGATATTGGCTACAACGTAACTAAGCATTTGCTCAATGCGAATGACTATAGTGTTCCGCAAGAGAGAAAACGAGTTATAATCGTTGGATACCGTAAGGATCTTGGTAAAGTATTTATTCCTCCTAAACCGAATTTATATAAGCCAACATTAAAAGATGCAATTTGGTCTCTGAGACTATCCAAACCTGCCCTAGACAAAAATTATACCAACGGTGATGCTAATTTAGCAGCTCCAAATCATGAATACATGACTGGAGGATTTTCGACCATATACATGTCAAGAAATAGGGTAAGAAGCTGGGAAGAACCCTCATTCACTATTCAAGCAGGTGGGAGGCATGCTCCATTGCACCCCAAAGCACCCAAGATGCTATTTATAGAGCAAAACAAAAGAATTTTTGTTCCTGAACAAGAACATTTATATCGCAGATTAACAGTGCGCGAATGTGCAAGAATCCAAACCTTTCCCGATGATTTCATCTTTAAATATCACAATATTGCAGATGGGTATAAAATGGTAGGCAATGCGGTGGCGGTTGAATTTGCTCGCCAATTAGCGCAAGTAATCTACAAAGATATTATTTTATCATCCGATAGTGTATTGTAAATTACTTACTACTAAAATAAAATTAAACATTACAATTAATTTTTAAAAAAGAACCACCCATGAAACACATACCACGCAAAAGATTTGGACAAAATTTCCTGCAAGACAGCTATGTCATCAACCAGATCGTCGAATGTATCAATCCACAAACTGATCAAACTATCGTCGAAATCGGTCCCGGCCTGGCTGCCCTAACCAAACCACTGATCGAAAGACTCGGACATATCAATGTTGTTGAGCTAGACCGAGATATTATTGATTTTCTTAAGAAAAATTTTAGTTCGCAACAAATCACCATCCATGAAGGCGATGCATTAAAATTTGACTTTGCAATGAACGGACAAAAAATCCGCGTGGTTGGTAACCTCCCCTACAATATCTCAACCCCAATCATGTTTTACCTGAGTAATTTTAGCAATATTCAGGATATGACCTTTATGCTCCAAAAAGAAGTTGTTGAGCGAATTTGCGCCATGCCCAATAATAAAGATTACGGCAAATTATCAATAATGTTGCAATATAAATACAAATGCAGACATTTATTGGACGTCGCACCGGAAAGCTTTTATCCAGCACCCAAAGTTAATTCAGCAATTGTTTCATTAACACCGCGGAGTGATTATGATTGGCAATCTGTTGATGAACAAAAATTAAATTATGTTGTAAGTCAGGCATTTAATCAGCGACGTAAAACCATAAATAATAGCCTCAAAAATATATTGAGTACTGAACAAATTCAATCTTGTGGTATTGAACCAACTGTTCGGGCAGAAAATATTTCTCTGGAAAATTTTATAAAACTAAGTCAATTAATTGATTAACAAATTTCTTTAATTTACTAAGGTTTTACTCACTATCTAGCTCATGAAAAGTGGTAGAATACTATATGTCATTAACAAAACAAAGGAGATTTGAATGCCAAAGTCAAAATTAACTACCCTTGATGAATTCAAGGCGTTATTAAAAGATGGAATGACGATTATGGTCGGAGGCTTCATGACAGATGGAACTCCAGAACAGCTAATTAACGCCGTTGTTGAATCAGGTGTAAAAAATTTAACTCTGATTAATAACGATGGTGGATACCCAGAGCGCGGAATTGGTAAACTAATTGCCAATGGACAAGTAAAGAAATTAATTGCCTCGCATGTTGGTCTTAACCCCACAGTTGCCAAATTAATGAATTCTGGCGAAATGGAAGTAGATTTAGTACCCCAAGGTACATTAGCTGAGCGGATTCGCGCTAAAGGCGCAGGATTAGGCGGAATACTCACCCAAACTGGATTAGGAACGTTAGTTCAAGAAGGCAAACAAGTTATCGAGTCAGAAGGTAAAAAATATTTATTAGAAGTTCCACTTGCTGCTGATTTAGCAATCATTGAAGCTACCTACGCTGATAAATTCGGTAATGGTGTCAATATTGGTACGACGCGTAATTTCAACCCATTGATGGCATTAGCTGCTGACAAAGTTGTGTTAGGTACTTATAAACTACATGAGCTTGGTGAAGTAGACCCATCAACAGTAACTATCTATGGTGTATTAGTTGATCATATTGTTCAAATCGAGGAAATGTAAATGGATGCAAAACAAATTATAGCTAAACGGGTTGCGCTAGAATTAAAAGATGGCGAATTAGTTAACTTAGGAATTGGCTTACCTACCATGGTAGCTGATTACTTACCAGAAGGAGTTGAAGTTATTCTGCAATCAGAAAATGGTATGGTTGGCATGGGGCATATCGCATCTGGTCCACATAATCGTAACTTTACCAATGCTGGTGGTACATCTGTAACAATATTACCTCACGGAGCTTGTTTTGACTCCATATTCTCTTTCAGCCTGATCCGTGGTGGACACGTAGACAGCACCGTGTTAGGAACATTAGAAGTAGATCAACACGGAAATATTGCTAATTACATGATTCCAGGCAAGATGGTTCCAGGTATGGGCGGTGCAATGGACTTGGTAACTGGTTCACGTAAGGTGATAGTGGTAACTACTCATACTGATAAAGCTGGTAATTCTAAAATTTTAAAACAATGTAGCCTACCACTAACGGGTGTTGCCTGCTGTGACTTAATTGTAACTGAACTGGCAGTAATAGAAGTTACCCCAAATGGACTAAAATTACTCGAAATCGCGGATAATACAACTGTGGAAGAAGTAGTTGCTAAAACTGAAGCACCGTTAACATTAGCTGATACGATTAAAACTTTCACTACTAATTAAAAAAAGACCTTGAGGTCTTTTTTTAATTAGTATGCAAATGTTTTTCAACCTGCTCAATTACTTGATGAGGTTTAAGTAAGGTTGTATTAATAGTAACATCACTAACCATTTTATAAAACTCGCGGCGCTCTTCAAAAAGTGATTCAATTTTTTGCTTAAGATTTTGATTAGCCAATAATGGACGTTTGTTCGGCGAGCGAGATAAACGCTCAACAATAATCTCTAGATCAGCAACCAATTGAACTACTAGATTCTTTTGCCGGGTAATGATTTGCCGGTTTTCCGGACGGATAACGCAGCCCCCTCCCAAAGAAAGGACGTAATCATTAGCTTCAGCCATAACCTGATTTAAGGCAAAAGTTTCTCGATCACGAAAACCATTTTCACCCTCCAACTCAAAAATAGTTGGAATATCGACGCCACAAGTCTGTTCAATATACTTATCAAGATCAATAAATTGTTTATTCAAGCGGTCAGCCAAAAATTTACCAATAGTCGTCTTACCAACCCCGGTAATACCTACAATAATAATATTTTTAATTGTCATTATCCAAACTACTCGAAATAATCCGCGGAGTTATAAAAATTAATAATTCCTTTTTGGCGGTTTTGGTTGATTGTGATTTAAACAACCAGCCTAAATATGGAATATCCCCTAATAATGGTATTTGCTCTTCAACTTTTTGCTGATCATCAACATAAATACCACCAACTAAAATTGTTGAACCATCTTTTACCCGCACCTGAGTATTAACACTATTGGTATCAATTGAAGGCGTTCCCTGTACCTGTAATTTAGTATTCGGACTATCTTTCTGTACTTGAACATTAAGTAAAACGTAACCATCATCAGTAATTTGCGGTGTAACTTGTAACGACAACGTTGCATTTACAAATGCCACATTGGTATTACCAGCGCTGGTTGCTTGCTGATACGGAATCTGTACCCCTTGCTGAATGTTGGCTGCCTGATAATTTGCGGTCATTACTTTAGGACTTGAAATAGTTCTACCTTGACTTTGTAACTCTAGTGCATCAACTTCCAATCCTATTAAGGTGTTGCTGTTAGGAGCAAAGATGGTTGACATTGATGCACCACCCGAGATACCAAAGTTTTGGTTAACAAAACCTGCTGGACTAGCGCTAACTGCATTAATACCAGTTTGATTAATTGTTACACCATTTTCTAAAGTGTTAGAATAAGTCAAACTACCGCCAATTCCAGCGAGTAATAATCGCATACCAAGATCTTTTTCAAAGTTACTATTTGCCTCAACTATTCGAGCCTCAATTAAGACCTGCTTCACCGGAATATCAATTTTATCAATTAAATCTTTAATATCTTTTAAATGTGACGGTGTATCATTGACAATAATTGTATTAGTTCTTGTATCTACTAAAATACTACCTCGCGAAGATAATAATGAATTCGCATTACTACCCTGAGCAAGCGTAGTGCTACTTCCACCAGGGCCAGTTGAAGTGCCAGTAGAAACACTTCCACTATTACTAGCAGAAGCACTACCTGTACTTCCAGAACCCTTTTGTTGAATCATTGACTGAATAGTTGCGGCCTGAGAATATTTCAAACGAATGGTCGCAGTGTCCAAAGGTTCAGTTGCTTCTTGAGTTTTCCTGCCTTCCTGTTGCAATTTACTCATTGCATCTAATTCACCAACAGGCGCAATCCGAATAACATTTCCATCGCGTTTCATTCCCAACCCTTTGGTTGTCAGGATAATTTGCAATGCCTGATCCCAAGGCACATTATTCAATTTAATTGACATTGAACCAGTAACACTATCGCTAACTAAAATATTATAACCGCTAAAATCAGATAATAACTGTAATAAAGCTCTAACATCAATATTTTGAAAATTAAAGGTTACTTTATCTGTTTTGTTATCACTAAGCGTTGGAATCGAACTATCTGATAGAGTAACTTTACGAATATTGATAATTAATTTATTCTGCAATTGATATAATGCGTAATCCCACTGATTACGATTAACAATAGTCAAAAATAATTTGTTATTTCCAGATTTGGTATCTATATACTTAATCGGCGTATCAAAATCAGTAGTATCAATACGTTTAATTATACTTGAATTAAAACCTACTGCATTTAAAGTCAATTTTAAACTATCACCAAACCGCTCTTCTTTTACATCAATTTTACTATCGCCAGTATAAGGAATTTCAACAACACCACCACCGTTATCATCTCGAGTAAATTTAATATCATTAATTTGAGTAGCATAATTAGCAGCTGACTTTTTAGGCAAACCAATCAAGCCTACATTTTCATGACCAATCTGACTTTGTCCAATGCTATTCGTAAAGCTGAGATTAATAAAGGTTCCATTTTGGTTAACCTGATATTTATATTTAGCACCACCAACAATAACTGTTCTGGTTCTGCTACCGACCGTCACTAAATCTACTTCTCTAACAAAACCACTTTCAAAGGTATATGTACTTTGATTAGTTGAGGTACTAATATTTTTAAAATCAACAATTAAATCATTTCCTGCTACAAATAGCTTTGGCACAGCATTACCCGCAGCATCAAAGCCAAATGAGATAGTTTGGCTTTGATTTGCTACGTTATTATTAACACTTTGCAAAGTAAGTGCACCAGCATAAGTATTTATCAACAGAAAAAGAAGCGTGTATTTTTTCATTTTTGGATTAACTTTGGTTGTTTCTTCGCTTGATTATTTTGATCTAGCTTAAGCATAATTTTATTAATAAAGGTTTTTTTATCTTCAATTTGTGGCTCATCAATTTGAGCAGAAATAGGTGTAATTAAGGTAACTTCACCATCTTTTATCTTATCGCCAACTTTAAGTTTCAAAGTTTCATAAGGTGTTTTAATAAAAACATAATCCTTGCCCTCATACTTTAGATATCCTACCATCTGCACCTGATTTAAGTTATAACTTTGCAAAAGATCCGACTCTCTTTGATTCAAGCGGTCCTGACTAAAAATATTGTCATACACTATCATTTTATAATTTGCTGACTTAAATGTAAACTCAGGTAAGGCTGGTGGTACATTGGTTGATGGTTTTGCCCGCAAATCCTGAACAAACTGCTCTAGATCGCTAGTATCCGCCATAACCTGCGTTACCATTAACATAAATATAACGATTAATTTGAGCACTTTAGTCACTATAAAAAATAGTTACGTCACAACTAATACTAATTTGAGCATTATCAACCCGAGACATTTGAAAATTAGATAACTCCATTACTCGAGGTATTTTAGCAATTTGATAGAAAAATTTAATTGCATCATCAAAAGTACCACTGGCACTAAGCGAATACACTCTTGAGTTAATTTTATCACCTTTTGCTGCCGACGAATCTTCTTTTACTGCAACAGGAGATTTAGGAGTAAAATTCTTTATTTTAAAATCAGAGTCTTCAGAGACCTGATTAATCTGAATCAAAACATTCGGAAGCTCTTCTGATGTTGGAAACTGTAGCCCAACTTTGGCATAAAGATCATTTAAAGCTGACTCCTTTTCCCTATATAAATCAATACTATTTAACAATGAAACTTTACGGGTAAGATCGTCTTTTAACGTTTGTTCATCTTGCTGTAGTTGAAATAATTTATCTTTATTTTCATAAGTAAAGTTCTTATAAATTAGAAAAGACAATACCAACATTAATATCAGAGTAAATAAAATTAGTGTTGTTAATCGCCACATATAAATGGGCTTTAGCTTCAGCTTACCTAAATTAAGACTTGCCATCGGGAACCGCTACCAAATTAGGTTTAATTTGAACTGTTATCATAAAATCATAACTACCGTCTGCTCCTAAATTATTAGAAACTAATTCAGGACTATCGAATATTCCTTTTTTATCTCGTAACTTATCCAAAAGGCTCGCAAGATAAAGGGGACTCGCAGCAGTCCCTGTTAATTGACACATCATACCATTCCAAGTAATCTGTTTATAATAAACTTGCTCTGGAGTTACCTCTCCCAGCTGCTGGAAAAAAGTCACAGTATCATCACGCTTATCTTCAACAACTTGCAGTAAGCGCACTTGCTTTCTAATTAACTCTACTTTTTTATCAAACTCTCTAATTGGTTTTAACTTATTATCTATCATATTGATATTTGTAGTTAGAAATGCATTTCTGGTATCTTGATGTATAATATGAATTTCATAATAACTATAAATAATAAAATTAAAAAATAAGGAAAGCACAATTCCAACACCAAGAAAAAAATAAACCCTTAATTTACCAAAATTAACTTCTTTAATTCGATAATTATAAAGATTAATTCTATTCAATTTTTTGTCCCCAAGTAGCGAGAGAAACTGCTGTTATTATGCGTAGCAAATCTACTTCAGGAATATAAGAATTTCCACCTTGAAATAGGCTAGCAATTGATTTAACATCTGTTTTAGTATAATTTATAATCTTATCAATCAGTCCCGGGATAACTGTATTTCCACCCATTAATATAATTGGTACATTCGCAGATAAAGAAATCTTTCTTTCGACTAGTAAGTTAGATCGAACCAATTGTAATATCTTACTTATATCAGATAACATTAGCTCAACAAGTTGTTCATCCATAATTTGTTTTTCATTTAATAACTTTAAAGTCTGACTATAAATATCCGCAACATCTTGCAATCTTACTTTTTGATCTAATTTTAGAAATATCTCTTCAAACATATGATGATAATTAACAGCAATCTCATTAAAGATAATTGATTCGCAATTGTCAAAAACAAAAACTCTAATTTTTGTTGCACCTAAATCCAATAAAATCACTTTACCATCAATCTTATTTCTACTTAAAAGCAACTTTAATAAATGTTGTATTGCAAATGGTTCAACATCAATTGCTGCAACCTGAATGCCAGTCATTTGAATAATAGCCTGATATTCCTCAATTTTTTCTTTTTTAGCTACCACAACTGATAATAACTGTTCATTTGCTTCTTTATTGATTATTGAATAATCAAAATCAATATCATCAGTATCAAGCTCTTTAATTAACTGATCTAAAATAAATTGGTCTAACTCATATTTATTTTTAAAAAGCGGCGCTTTTACTTCTTTAATAATTATTGCATTATATGGTATTGAGATAGCTACGTCACGATGACTTGGATTTAATTTAATCCATTGATCACGGATAATATCAGATACTTTTCCAATATCATTAATCACACCCTCATTAACCATATTTTTTGTTAATGGAGCAATTGTATATTTAGCTATCTTCAGCGTATTTGGAACCAACTCAACCATTTTTATTGCAGTAGACGCAATATCCAATCCAACACAAGCTGGAGTCTTATAGCCAACGATAATACTTTTTATTTTACTAATATACTGATGTATTTTTTTCATAATTTACAACAAAAATTAGCCAAGCAAAAGCTTGGCTAATTTCAGTAACTATTGAATTACTTAGCAGCTGACGCTTCCGGAGCTGACGCTTCTGCAGCAGCAGGAGCTGACGCTTCAGTAGCAGCAGGAGCTGATGCTTCAGTAGCAGCAGGAGCTGACGCTTCAGTAGCAGCAGGAGCTGATGCTTCAGTAGCAGACGCAGCAGGAGCAGAAGATTCTTGATTGTGAGAACAAGCAACTAAAGCAAGACCAGCAACTAATACAGCTAACAATTTTTTCATATTTAATTTACCTTTCAGAATTATATTTATTTTATTGTTTTAAAACAATCACCATGAGGCGTATTTTATCATACAAAACGCTACAAAGAATAAATTAATCCATTAATGAAATTAATTTATCCAATAAAATATTAACTTCTTCGTGATTGTTTATTTAAATAATCAACAGCTTTCAACTGTGCAATTATTAATTCTAATGCAGCATAAGCTTTAACATCATCAACGTCCATACTAACATCAGAACGCTTAAGTCGTTCTTCTGCAATACGTTTTTCTTCTAATAATTTAGCTTCATCTAAATCATCAGTACGTTCAACAACATCAGCCAACACTGTAACTTTATTACCTTGGATCTCCAGATAACCACCAGAAATAACATAAACTAAATGCATTTCTTTTTGTGGTAATTTGACACGGACAACACCAGGGTTTAATTTACTAATTAATGGAATATGGCGCGGATAGATACCAATTTCACCCTCAGAACCTGGAGCTATAAGAAACTCAGCTTCACCGGAAAAAATTTGCTCTTCCGAACTAACCAAATCAACCTGCATGGTAGTCATAACATCCCCACTAATTTAATTTTTTAGCTTGTTCCACAGCTTCTTCAATTGAACCAACCATATAGAATGCTTGTTCTGGTAAATGATCATATTGACCATCTAAAATAGCTTTGAATCCGCTAATTGTATCTTTTAATGACACATATTTACCAGACGAACCAGTAAATACTTCTGCCACAAAGAATGGTTGTGATAAGAAACGTTGAATTTTACGCGCTCGAGCAACAACTAACTTATCTTCATCAGACAACTCATCCATACCCAAAATTGCAATAATATCACGCAACTCTTTGTACTTTTGTAATGTCATCTGCACACCACGAGCAACATTATAATGCTCTTCACCAACAACTAATGGATCTAGCTGACGAGAACTTGAATCAAGTGGATCTACCGCAGGATAAATACCAAGTGAAGCAATATCACGACTCAATACCACTGTTGCATCCAAATGGGCAAACGTTGTTGCAGGAGAAGGATCAGTCAAATCATCGGCAGGTACATATACTGCCTGAATCGATGTAATCGAACCAGTTTTAGTAGATGCTACACGCTCTTGAAATTTACCCATTTCTTCTGCTAACGTAGGTTGGTAACCTACGGCTGATGGCATACGTCCTAATAAAGCAGATACTTCAGTACCAGCTAATGTGTAACGATAAATATTATCAACGAATAATAATACATCACGCCCTTCGTTACGGAACTCTTCTGCCATTGTCAATCCAGTTAAGGCAACACGTAGACGATTTCCAGGAGGTTCATTCATTTGACCATAAACTAACGATACTTTATCCAATACGTTAGATTCTTTCATTTCATGGTAGAAGTCATTACCTTCACGAGTACGCTCACCAACACCAGTAAACACAGAATAACCGCTATGCTCAATCGCAATATTACGAATCAATTCCATCATATTTACTGTCTTACCAACACCGGCACCACCAAACAGACCTACTTTACCACCTTTAGCAAATGGGCATAGCAAGTCAATTACTTTGATACCTGTTTCTAATAATTCAGTAGTTTGAGAAATTTCATCAAATTTAGGTGCAGATTGATGAATTGCACGACGTTGTTCAGTTGGAATATCACCCATTTCATCAATAGGATTACCAAGAACATCCATAATGCGACCCAATGTAGCTGTACCAACAGGAACTGATATCGGACCACCCGTACTAACTACGTCAAGGCCACGTTGCAAACCATCAGAACTTCCCATCGCAATTGTACGGACAATACCGTCACCAAGTTGTTGCTGAACTTCTAAAACAAGGCTTCCACCTTTAGTTAATTTTAATGCGTCATAAATTTTTGGAACGTCATTACGTGGAAATTCCACATCGACCACAGCACCAATAATTTGGACTATCTTTCCTTGTACCATATTTTGTATTCCTACAAAAGTTACTAAACTGCTGCAGCACCAGAAACAATTTCTGATAGCTCTTTGGTAATTGCAGCTTGACGAGATTTATTATATGCAAGACTTAATTGATGAATTGCTTCACCGGCATTATCAGTAGCAGAACGCATTGCAATCATTCGTGCAGCTTGTTCTGATGCCATATTGTCTGCTAAACACTGATAAATCACAGATTCAATATAACGACGTACTAATTCATCCAATACTTCTTCAGCAGAAGGCTCATAGATGTAATCCCAAGGCATTTTAGTATCTAATTTTAAGTCACGATCACTAAGTGGCAAAATCTGTTCGAAAACAGCTTGTTGCTTCATGGTATTTACAAATTCAGAATAAATAACATAAATAGCATCTAGTTTTTGATCATAAAAATCTCTAAAAATTCCAGTCAATGGTCCAATAATTTTTTCCATTTTAGGAATATCGCCCAGACTTACTGCAGAACTAACCACTTCAGATTTTAAGCGCCTTGCAGCAACTAAACCTTTTTGTCCTAACGTACTGACTTCAACAGCAATACCCGCGTTTTTATACTCACGTAACTTTTCACTAAACATCTTTATAGCATTAGTGTTTAAGCCACCACACAAACCTTTGTCAGCAGTAATCAGAATAATTCCGATTTTTTTAATTTCCGCTGGCTCGCGCAAGAAAGGCGAAGAGCGTCTGGCACTAGAATTAACTTGCGCCAAATGAGCCATTACTTCGCGAACTTTCTCTGCATATGGTCGTGCTTGACGCATTCGCTCTTGAGTTTTACGCATTTTGGATGTTGCTACCATTTGCATAGCCCGGGTAATTTTCTGAGTGTTTTGAACACTCTTTATCTTAGTCCGGATTTCTTTTCCAGCAGCCATTTTATATCCTTATGAAATAACAGCTAATTAAACCGCAAAAATTGTTTTAAACTCATTTAACGCTTTAACTAGAATCTGTTCATCATCTTTAGACAAATCACCACTAGCTTCAATCTTAGCTAACATTTCAGCACAATTAGATTCAGCATATGCCATAAAGCCAGATTCAAAAGCCAATGCTTTATTAACTGGAATTGTTTCATAGAATCCATTATTAATTGCATACAACGTTAGAGCCATTTCAGAAACTTTTAGCGGAGAATATTGCTTTTGTTTCATTAATTCTGTAACTACTTGACCATGGCGTAATTGTTTACGAGTTGCATCATCCAAATCAGAAGCAAACTGAGCAAATGCTGCCAATTCACGATATTGGGCTAACGCCAAACGAATACTACCACCTTGTTTTTTAATAACTTTAGTCTGTGCAGCACCACCAACCCGTGATACAGAAATACCAGGATTCATTGCTGGACGAATACCAGAATTAAATAAATCAGTTTCCAAGAAAATTTGACCATCAGTAATCGAAATTACGTTAGTTGGTACAAATGCAGATACGTCACCAGCTTGTGTTTCAATAATTGGTAATGCAGTCAAAGAACCAGTTTTACCTTTTACCGCACCATTAGTAACTTCTTCAACATAATGAGCATTAACTCGTGCAGCACGCTCCAACAAGCGAGAATGTAAATAAAATACATCTCCAGGGTATGCTTCACGTCCTGGTGGACGACGTAATAGTAGTGAAATTTGACGATACGCAACTGCTTGCTTAGATAAATCATCATAAACAATCAAAGCATCTTCACCGATATCACGGAAATATTCACCCATTGAACAACCAGAATAAGGTGCAAGATATTGTAATGCAGCAGATTCTGAAGCAGATGCAGCAACTATAATTGTATGAGCCAATGCACCATGCTCTTCAAGTTTACTAACCACATTAGCAATTGATGAATTTTTTTGACCAATAGCAACATAAATACAAGTTACACCTGTACCTTTTTGGTTAATAATTGTATCAAGAGCAACAGCTGTTTTACCAGTTTGGCGATCTCCAATAATTAACTCACGTTGACCACGTCCAACTGGAACCATTGAATCAATTGCTTTCAAACCACTTTGTAATGGTTGACTAACTGATTGACGCGCAATTACACCTGGTGCCACTTTTTCAACTGGCGATGTTAATTTTGAATTAATTGGACCTTTGCCATCAATTGGACGACCAAGAGCATCAACTACACGCCCAACCAATTCAGGACCTACTGGAACCTCTAAAATACGACCAGTACATGATACTTCGTCGCCTTCTTTGATATGCTCATAATCACCAAGAACTACAGCACCGACAGAGTCGCGCTCCAAGTTCATTGCCATACCATAAACATTCCCTGGGAATAAAATCATTTCCCCTTGCATAACTTCTGATAAACCATAGATACGAACAATACCATCAGTAACTGATACTACTGTACCTTTACTGCGGTAGTCACTACTATTTTGAGTGCCGTCGATCTTTGATTTAATAATATCACTAATTTCAGAAGGATTTAATTGCATGAATCGCTCCTATTTTTATTTAGTAAGTTGAGTAGATAAATCACTTAGTCTACCCTTAACGGATCCATCAATAACTTTATCATTGATAGTAACTTTGATTCCAGCTAATAATTCGGGATTAATCACCACTTTTGCAGTAATTTTTTTACCAAATTTTTTAGATAGTAATTCTTCAAAGTCTTGTTTTTCTGTCTGACTCATCGCATAAGCTGACTCAATAATTGCATCACCACGTTTTTGATCTTCAAGAACTAGATCACGAAAAACTTGATAAATTTCAGGTAAAGCTGAAACTCGGTTATTCTCAATTAATACACTCAAAAGATTTGTAACTTCTATTGAAGCATTATCCTTTAGCAACGTATTAATTACAGAAATAACCTGTGAACCCTCAATTTCTGGATTGTTTAATAACTCAGAGAATTCAGGATTAACAACAACTTGTTGCAAATTAGATAATCTGCTAAGCCAAACATCTTCCTGCTTGGTTTGCTTTGCCAAGCTAAATAATGCCTGTGCATATGGATGCGCAATTACACTCAATTCTGCCATGATTATTATAACTCCGCTTTAAGTTGAGCTAATATTTTCTCATGTCTAGATTGATCAATTTCAACGCGCAAAATCTGCTCAGTACCGCGTATTACCAAATCTGAAACACGTAGTCGTAAGTCCTCTTTCATGCGTACAAAATCTTGTTCAATCTGAGCTTTAGCATCAGCAATAATTTTGTCACCTTCGATACGAGCACGCTCTTTTGATTCTTCGATAACTTGATTAGCTCTTTTTTCAGCGTTAGCAACTATTTCACCTGCACGAGCTTGAATTTTTTTCAACTCTTCGGCAATATTTGCTTCAGCGTCTAATAACTGTTGCTTACCTTTTTCAGCAGCAGCTAAACCGTCAGTAATCTTACTTGCACGTTCTTCAAGCATACTACTAATCGGCGGCCAGACAAATTTCATTGTAAAGAGTACCAACAAAATGAAGGTAATCATTTCTCCGAGCATTGTTGCATTAATATTCACGAGGAATCTCCTTTAAATATTAATTACGACTAGTGAGCATTTTTCAATAATTCTAATGCCGTTGACAAGATTGGATTACTAGTAATTAACCAAAATGCCACACCCACACCAATCATTGCAATTGCATCCAATAAACCGGCAACGATGAACATCTTAATCATCAAACCAGTAGCTAATTCTGGTTGACGAGCTGATGATTCTAGGAATTTACCACCTAGAATACCGAAACCGATTGCAGTACCACAGGCACCAAGACCAATAAGCAATGCAGCAGCAACAGCAGTTAAACCAGAAATATTAGAAATAATAGCTTCCATTAAAGGCTCCTAAAAAATTAAAAACAAAAAACACACCAAACAATAAAAAACTAGTGCTCCTCAACTGCGAGGCTTAAATAAACAACTGTTAACATCATAAACAAAAATGCTTGAAGAGTGATGATTAATATATGGAAAATCGCCCAAGGAGTACCAAGAATCCATTGTAGATACCATGGCAATAATGCGATTAGAATAAAAATCATTTCACCAGCATACATATTACCAAACAACCGCAGTGCAAGCGAAATTGGTTTTGAGAATATTTCAATCAATTGAAACAAAAGATTAAATGGCAACAACCACTTACCAAAAGGTTTTGTTAATAACTCTTTTGACCAACCGCCAACACCTTTAGCCCAGATACTATAAACGATAATTAAGATCAATACTGATAAAGAAAGAGCAAACGTCATATTTATATCAGCAGACGGAACCAATCGCCAGTGAGCACTTGGATGACCAAGGTTGGTTGTGAAAAAATTAATAATATCAACTGGTAAATCATCCATTAAATTAAATAGAAAAACCCAGCAAAATATAGTTAATGCAAGCGGAGCTATAAACTTACTCTTCTTATGATAAGCATCATTTACCTGAGAACTTACCATTTCAAAGACTAACTCTATAAACAGCTGAAACTTACCTGGATTGGCTACCTTAAAACGTCTTGCTACAATTACAAAAGTAAGCAAGAACAATAAACCTAGCACCCATGAAGTAACCAAAGTATCAATATTAACCGTCCAAAAGCCACCAGGATTTCCAGATAATGTAACCGTATTGAAGGTCAGGTGATGATCAATATATTCAGTTGCTGACGCCATACTTCCTCCAAATTTTATTTTTTTCCTATCAAACCAAGTAAATTGGTCCAATAACCACTAAGCGCAATAACATAAACTACAAACAATGCTAAAGCATTAACATTTTTAAAGGCACTAAATACTAAGAAAAATCCCAACATGTTAGCTATAAACTTTAACAATGTTGCCTTTTTATGTTTGCTATATTTGACACTATAATTTTCAACATTTCGTGATGACACAGTTATAGCGTACACGATAGTCGGGAATATAGCGATAAACATTCCAAGCAGTGAAGAAATTAATGTGTTCAAATTTTGATAACATGCTGTTATAAAAATAGATGCACACAATCCCTGAATCAGTTGATACTTAATCACTCTGTTCACAGCTTCTTCCAAGCTATTTACTTTATTGCAAGTCACGATTATAGCATAAACCAAATTTTTTTATTACGTAAAAGCTCATAGTTTACGCCAAATTGTGCCATTTTTACTATCTTCCAAAACGATATTGTTGGATAATAATTCATCACGAATTTTATCTGACAGAGCAAAATCACGATCTAGGCGAGCTTGATTACGTTTTACTATCATTTCTTCAATAACTTGCGCCGATAACTCCACGCCTGATTGTAAAAATTGTTGTGGATTATTACTTAATAAACCAATTGTATTAGCTAATATATAAAGTAATTTTGCCAATTCAAAATCTTTAGTACGATTAATTTCATTAACTAATTCAAAAAGAATGCTAATTGCTAATGACGTATTAAAATCGTCATCCATAGCATTTTTAAAGTTTACCGCATAATTAACCGACCAGTCTATTTTACTAAAATCACAAATATTGCTACTAAAATCATACTCACGCAACGTTTGGTAGAGTCTAGTAAGACTATTTTTTGCATCTAATAAATTATCATAACTGAAGTTTAACGGACTACGATAGTGGCTCTTTAGTATAAAATATCTAATCACCTCAGGATTATACTGGTTTAGCACATCACGCAATGTGAAGAAATTACCTAGTGACTTGGACATTTTTTCATCATTAACATTTAAAAATCCATTATGCATCCAATAATTAGCAAATTGACACCCATTATGAGCTTCACTTTGAGCAATTTCATTTTCATGGTGAGGAAACTGTAAATCTTGACCACCACCATGAATATCAAAATTTTTACCAAGAATCTCTTCTGACATTGCTGAGCATTCAATGTGCCACCCTGGGCGACCATTTCCAAGAGGAGAGTCCCAATAAACTTCGTTTTCTTTTGATGCTTTCCATAATACAAAATCAAGTGGATCTTCTTTATTAAGGTCAACATCTACACGTTCACCAGCTCTTAAATCATCTAAAGATTTTCCAGATAATTTACCATAACCAACAAATTTACGTACGCGGTAATACACGTCTCCATTTATAGCTTGATATGCATAATTTTTATTGATTAAATCTTGAATGAGATAAACCATCTGAGAAACATATTCAGTAGCTTTTGGTTCATGATCAGGACGCATAACACCTAAGGAAGCAAAATCTTCATGCATGTATTTTATGTAGCGCTCGGTTAATTGGTAAATAGTTTCACCATTTTCTTCAGCACGTCGAATAATTTTATCGTCTATGTCCGTAATATTTTCTACAAACACGACTTTATATCCACTAGCAATAAACCAACGGCGCACCATATCAAACACAACGGCTTTACGAGCATGACCTAAATGACAATAATCATAAACAGTCTGTCCGCAGATATACATTTTAACTTCGTTGTGTTTAATTGGAATGAAGTCTTCTTTTTGTTTAGATAAGCTATTAAAAATTTTCATAAATTAACTATACTATTATCCGCTTAAATATTATTTAATTTTAATACCTAAATTTTTAAATTTACGATATAAATGAGCTCTATCTACACCTGAAACTTCTGCAATTTTAGTTATATTACCTTTTTGCTTATTCATATGATATAAAAAATATCTACGTTCTAAAGTTTCTTTTATACCTTTTAGCTGATTATTTAAATCAAGCGTAATAATTTCAGAAATATCTTCTAAAATTCCATCACTATTAGTACGTTCTTTTAAAATATGCTTATCGACTAATGGTAACAGCTTACTTAAAGAAAGTGGTTTTTCAAGAAAATCTCTAGCACCAATCCTAATTGCTTCAAGAGCACTAGTTATTGAAGCGTGCCCAGACATCATGATAACTGGAGCAGTGATACCGTTAGATAAAAATCTTTTAAACAATGATACACCATCCATATCAGGTAACCATACATCCATCAAGATTAAATCAAAACGATGTTCCTTAACTATTTTATCAGCTTCCAACGCATTTTCAGCTAATTTTACAACATAACCTTCATCCTCTAAACACTCACGGAGTAACTCGCGAATGCCAAGCTCATCATCTACAATCAATATTAATTTATCCATTTATTCTAACCTATAATACAGTATTTTGACTAATAAGTGGTAATTTTACTACTACATTGGCACCGTTGTCATTAAATACTTCAATTTTACCATTATGTTCATCAATAATTTTCTTCACAATTGCCATTCCTAGGCCACTTCCTTTAACTCCTTTCGTGGTACGATATGGTTCAAATAAGTTCTCCATTATTATACTTTCAAAACCATTTCCATTATCTTTAATAGTAATTCCTAAATATTCATTCTTAATATCTAAAATAATTCTAATTGATTTATTTTCAATATTTTCAATACTTTCTATTGAATTTTTTAATAAATTATGAAAAACTTGCCTTAATAAACTTGAATCGCCCATAATAGAAATTTCATTTTCCGGTATTTCTATCTCAAATTTAATATAGTTAATATTTTCATATAAAGCCAAAAATTGATTGAAGAAATGAACCATTTCAATTTTAGATAAACTAGGTTTATTTATATTTGCAAAATCTCTGAATTTATTAACTAAACCTTTAAGATCTTCCACTTGAATGATAATTTGTTTAACTAATCTTTGTAAAAATACCTGATCATCACTTGATAATTTAGGCATTAATTTCATTTCAATTCGTTCTGCTGATAATACAATTGGTGTTAATGGATTTTTTATTTCATGAGCTAAACGTTTTGCAATATCAGCCCAAGCTTGATTTTGTTTAGCTTTAATTAAATTAGTTACATCACTTATCAAAGTCATGTATTGGCTATTTTCGTGAGTTTTAAATTTTATTGTCTTAATATACAAATTTTTTATACTATGTTTATTGCGAACAATTACATTTTCTTCCCATTCATTGTTTTGCTTAGAATTAATTTCAATTATATTTATTAAATCCTCAAGATGTGGGTATAAATTTCCCCATTGATTTAGTGGAGTTCCTCTTACATTTTCTAACTCTATATCAAGTATACTGTGACTTATTACATTAATACTCTTAATAACATAATCCTGATCATAAACAACTACACTTAAATTAAGGTTATTTATTAAGTTTTCAAGGAAATTTTTTGATGCAGTTATTTGATCTTTTTGGAATTTTTCTAATTTTCTTACTCGATCTAAATTATGGCTCATTTCATTAAAAGACGTAATAAGTTGTGATAATTCGTCATTACCTTGAAATGAATTATTATTCGAAAACGAACCTTGTTTAATTAATTCAATATTTTCAATCAAATTACTTATTCTTTTGATTAAAAATTGAGAAAAAAACATTGATAATAATACGGCTATTGAAATTGATAATAGCACACTAATAATTAATGTACTAGTATATACATCTTTTAAATGATCTTTATTATTAAGTAATCCTAAATATAATTCTTTATTTTGGATTAACTTGGTATTATCTATTCGAATAAAATCTGGAGCAAATTGAGTTAATGCAATAATTTTATTATCATCATAAAATTGATAATAGTAAAATAAATAATTACCGCTATTATCTTTATTAATTTCATAATAATAACCAGAATTTTTTATTTTATCAATAATATACTTTGGTAATAACCTAGGGAAATATTTACTATCATTTTGTTTATCTTGTAGTTCTAATATACCATTTTCTTTATAAATGGTTAAACTAGTAACATCCAAAATATTTCGAATTTTAGCTAAATCTGCTTTATCATCATTTTTATCAACTAACTTCAAATATTCTGCTGCAATTACCGATTTCTTTCGTAATTCTTTAGAAAAATATTTAATACTTTCTTCAGCTATATTAAAACTATTATCAAATAATTCTTCTATTTGTGGATTAAATAAGCGATTGACTGTATTATCAATAAAATAATTTGCAATTTTGATATTTATCAATGAAGGTATAACTATAACTGAAGATAAAAGTATAAATAATTTTTTTGTTATCTTTGAACCAAAAACATAACTACTTCTAAAAAAAATTTTATATACAAAAAATGCAATAGTTATAAATAGTAACACTTCAATAATACGATTAAGTTGAATAATTTCCTTATAATCATTCAAATATAACATAACATCATATTTTGAATAAATTGTTACATAAAAATAACTAAAAATTATTAATATAAATAATACTATTAAAAACCCAATGTTAGTTTTTTTCATTTATTAATACCTAAATATTGATAACTTATAATATCTCAAAATTTTATTACTATTCCAGTAAATATAAATTAATTTATAATAAAAATCTATAAATCAATTTTTTTTACTAATGCATAATATAATGAATCATTGTATTCCGTTGGATAAATTTGTAATTCATCTATTATACTAAAACCTTTAATATTATCTCTAAACCATAATAAATTATCTTGATTTTCTTCACGAAAAATTGAACAAGTTATATATAGTAAAAATCCATTATGTTCTAAACAATCCCACATATTTATTATTATTCTACGCTGAGTTTCTACAAATTTTAAAACATCATTATAATTCCGATTTATTTTTATATCTGGATTTCTTTTTATTGTTCCACTTGCTGAACATGGTACGTCAGCAACAATTAAATCAACTTTCTTTGTATTCCACCAATCTTTGTTTGCTGCATTACCAACTAATACCTCAGCTTTTAAATTTAAACGCTTTAAATTTTGATTTACTTTTTCTAATCTAGTATTGCTAATATCTAAAGCAATTAAGTCACAATTATAATTTTCTAATATTTGACAAGTTTTACCACCCGGCGCAGCACAAGCATCAATCACTTTTTTTGGAATAACATTATTTCTATTTAATATATCTACTAAATATTGTGCTGCTATATCTTGTATACTAACATAACCAATATTAAAATTAGGTATATCCTCAACATTCAGTGGTTGTTTCAAATAAATTTTATTTTTTATTAATTTATACTTTATATCATTATTATCAAGAATAGATAAATAATCTTCTAATGATTTATTTTTAATATTTACTCTCAAACCAAAAGCTGGATGAAAATTAAATCCTTCAAGAAAATTCATATATTCTTTTTTATATTGTTTTTTTAAAATATCAATCATCCAATTTGGAATATTATATTTTATAGAATAATCTTTCTCAGCCAATTTTCTTAATAATTCTAAATTTCTTTGATATTCACGCAACACCCAATTTATAAATTTTTTATTATTTATATTTGAAATACTTACTAGATTATTTACTATAGCATACTCTGGTTTATTACTTTCATTTAGCTCAAATATTCCTATTTGAACTAAAATTTCATTTTGTTTTGATATATAGTTTGTTATATTTTTTATATAGAATTTAATCAAAAAATAATTACGAATAACACCATAAACTAAAAACCTTATTTTTGCTATATTAGCATTACTTTTATATTCAAATAATTCTTCATTTAAATTTTTACCACTATATACATTATTTAGTATATTTATTGTAGCTTTATATTCATCCATTTATATCTACTACTTATTCATTATGTTTCACATGAAACATTTTATTTTACCAATAATTTTCAACTGCCATATTACCTGGATTTCCACGTTTAGAAACAGTTAACCCTTTTTCAGCTAACATATGTCTAGTATCACTTACCATTTCTGGATTTCCACAAATCATAATTCTACTATTTTCAATTGTAATTGGAATATTAACAAATTTCTCAAGTTCACCATTTTTTATTAATTCTGTAATTCGTCCATATAAATCACCACCAGAATTTTCACGAGTAACAACTTTAACATATACTAATTTATCTCTAACTAAGTCACCATAATATTCATGAGTAAAGAAATCATTTATTGTATCTTGGTATGCTAGTTCTTCAGCAGTTCTTACACCATGGACTAATATAACTTTATCATATTGTTCCCATATTGTAAAATCATACAATATTGAGATAAAAGGTGCTAAACCAGTACCTGTTGATAAAAACCATAAATCTTTACCATTTTCAAAGCGGTCTGTAGTTAGTAATCCATAATTAGTTTTATCTATATATATATCATCGTTTAAATTAAGGTTTTTTAAACGTTGTGTAAATTCACCATCAGGTACAACAATTGAATAGAACTCTAATTCTTCATCATAATCTGCAGAGACAATTGAATAAGGTCTCCAGACAATACTATCATCTTCTTTTTTAACACCAAGTCTAGCAAATTGACCTGGAATAAATTTAAAAGCTTCATTTCTTGTAATTTTAAAACTAAATAAATGATCTGTCCATTGTTTTAAATATGTTATTTTTTCTATAGTATATTTATTTTCTTTACTCATGTTATGTATCCTCACTAATAACAATCCGCAATTTTATCATTTATGTATTATTTATTTAATATATATACTTTATTATAGTTATTAATTACTAATTTTTCTGTTAACATACATTTAATATTTAATTAAAACAGAATATTAAAGTTATATAAAAATAGTTAATAATTAAATATTAGTTTAATCATATTTTGTTAATATAATTGGATATTAAATTTTAAATGTTAATAAGTGTTGATTTATTAACAGACTAATTTTGATTAACTAACAAGTTATATTAAAAATAGGTTTTAAATATATTAAATTTTATTTGAATTATAGTTATTATTAATAATATAATACTTATATATATTATTATAGTTATTAATGAGTACTATTTATGTTATTAATTAATATTTTTATAATAATATCAAATAGTTATTTTATATTAAACTTGGTTAGTATAAATATTGATTAATATGTTTATATTGTTAGTAAATAAGTAAATTTAATTTATTTTGTTGATAATATAATTTTATTAACAGTTATTTATTAATCTATCCACAATTATTTGTTAGTAAATAGGCTTAATGATTACAAAAATTCTTATAATTAGGTTATCTTCAATTGGAGATATTCTTCATACTATGACTGTTTTAACTGATATAAAAAAAATATTACCAGATTCTGAAATTGATTGGTTAGTAGACAGCAATTTTGAAGGAGTAGCTAAATTATCACCTCTGATAAATAATGTGATTTCAATTCCTTTACGAAAATGGAAGAGAAATAAATTTAGTTGGTTATTTAAAGTTTTACAGTTTAGAAAATTAACTATAGATAAAAAATATGATTATATAATTGATACTCAAGGCTTGATAAAATCAGCAGTTTTAGCAAAAATTCTTTTTAATGGTAAAGTCTTTGGTCTTGATTATGTAAGTGCTCGTGAGAAACTAGCTAGTTATTTATATAATTATAAATATTATGTTGATCAAAATGCTGTCGCTGTAATTAGATTACGGGGATTAATAGCAAAAATATTTAATTTACAAAATAATTTAAGCGAATTTAGTTTTATTATTAATACAATTAAACCTAAGTTAAATTTTGATAATGACTATATATTAATCTTGCATGGTACTTCAAAAGAAAGCAAAAAGTGGAATTTAGATAATTGGGTATATTTGATTAATTGGCTTATTGAAAATACTGATAAAAATATTGTTGTTACGCATAGTAATTCTGATGAACTAAATTTTGTAACTAAACTCAGTGAAAATATAACTGGCGATAAATTTGTAGTAATTAACAAATTAAATTTTGCAGAATTAAGTGGTTTAATTAAACAAAGTAGTTTAGTTGTTGGGGTAGATACAGGTTTTACACATATGGCTAATTTATTAAAAATTCCAACTATAGCAATATATCTACATAGTAAACCATCATATGTTGGAATTGTGGAAAGCAATATTGGATTTAACTTAGGTGGATATAAGCAAGAATTAAAACCAAATGAGGTAATTGATTGTATAATACAAAATCAACTAATATAAGAAGGAATAAAAATGTTTAATAATGAAATGTTTACATCGCCAGATAAATGTATTAGTGAATGTGAAAAACAGATTGAGTTTTCTAATAATTTAATAACTTATTTGCAGCAGTATATTGTTCAACTTGAAACAATGAAAAATATGGCGAATTCTGCTAAAGCTTTTCAGGATGTAAATCCAGTAAATATGATGCTTCAATTTATGGATTATATGCAGAAAGCCCCGAAAGAAGATAAATGAGGCTAGTTTATTCATTAGCTACTTATTTACTAGCGCCTATTTTACCTTTATATTTAATCAAGCGAGGAAGGAAAAATCCAGCTTATTTATATAACTGGAATGAACGTTTTGGAATTAATTTAGTTAAATCTTCCCAAAAGCCAATAATATGGTTACATTCGGTATCAGTTGGTGAAACTAGAGCAATGCAGAAGTTAGTTGAACTAATTTCTAGTAACTTATCTAATTATCAGATTTTGATAACGACAATGACTCCTACAGGTCGTCAAACCGCTCAAACATTATATCCACAAGCAATTGTACATTATGTTCCTTATGATATAAGTTTTTGTGTAAAAAGTTTTTATAAAAATTTTAAACCAAAAATTGGCATAATAATGGAGACTGAAATTTGGCCTAATTTAATACACTTTGCTGAGCGATCTAAGACTTCTCTTTATCTAGTTAATGCCAGACTATCAAATCGTTCTTTTAAAGGCTACAATCGCTTTAAATTAGCATTGTTACCGATTTTAAATAAGTTTAATGGAATTTTATGCCAGGATGTAAATAGCGAAAATAATTTTTCTAAGCTTGGATACAATGGAAATCTGCAAACAGTAGGTAATACAAAATTTGATTTAGTATTTGATGACTCAAACAAGGATAAGGTAGTTGAATTAAAAAAAATATTTGATAATAGGAAAATTATTACATTTGCTTCAACCAGAGATGGTGAAGAAGAAATTTTATTAAATAATATAGATTTAAATCAAAATGTTACATATTTGGTTATTCCAAGGCATCCCGAAAGATTTATTGAACTTGAAAATTTATTGAAAAAAAATAATATAACATATTGTAAACGTTCTGAAAATAAGAAAATAAATTCTGAGACTAAGGTTGTAATTGGTGATAGTATGGGTGAAATGCTGGCATATTATTCACTTAGTTATTTAGTTATAATTGGTGGTAGTTTTAAAGATTTTGGTGGACAAAATCCGATTGAAGCACTTTATATGGAGAAACCAGTAATCTTTGGTAGTTCAATGTTTAATTTTATGGATGTTGCTAAAAATTCAGTAAGTATTGGATGTGCAATACAAGTTGATTCTCCAACTGAATTAAAAGTATTGATTAATAATTTAGTTGAAGATGATGATAGATATAATACTTTAAAAAACCATTGTTTAGAATTCATAAATCAATATTGTGGTGCTTCAGAGAGTGTGTTTAGTATAATATTTAAAAATGTTTCATGTGAAACATTTAATTAGAGGTTGTGATGCGTAAAGTAATTTTAATAACGGGTGCAACGAGCGGTATTGGCTTAGAATGTGTTAGTAGGTTTTTAGAAATAAATGATGTTATTGTTTTTGCAATTGGACGTAACTTTTCTAAAATGAATATAAATAACGATAGATTAATTGTTAGAAAGTGTGATGTAACTAAAATTGATGAAGTAAATACCATTGTTAATGAAATAAAAAGCTATGGAACTATTGATTGTGTAATTAATGCAGCAGGAGTTGCAAGCCGTGGAGATAATACTATTGATGAACATGACTCAATACAAAAAATGATTGAAACTAATATACTGGGTACAACGAATGTAATTGAATGTATTTTACCTATTATGCGCGAAAATAAATTTGGGACAGTTATTAATTTAAGTTCTCTTGCTGATCGTTACCCACGTCCAAATAATGTTATCTATGCAGCAACTAAAGCATATGTGAAAAGTTTATCTGATTCATTAAGACTGCAAAATGCTAAATATAATATTAGGGTTGTAAACTTAGCTCCAGTATTAGTAGCAACACCAATGGTAAATGATGTACTTGGAATCAAAGATGGTACAATAAATATAAAAGATTTTGGTGAAATTATTAAATTTATATATATGCAACCACAAGATATATGTATTAGAGATATCGTAATAGCGCCGACTAGTTACGAAGGTTAATCACTAGTGTTATGAGATATTGATTAATATGATAAGATAATGTGAGAATTAAATTAAAAGTGTAGGAAAAATGAGCGCAAAAGTTATAGTTGTAACAAATCAAAAAGGTGGTTGTGGAAAAACAACGCTAACCATGAATTTAGCTGGTGTTATTGGTTTGAAAGCGAAAGTATTATTGATTGATGGGGATCCGCAAGGAAGTGCAACGCGTTGGGCTTATAGTAGCAGTGATGATAATCCTTTTCCTGCTGCTATTATGAGTTTAGCAAATGTTACAGATAAAGTGAATCGAGAAATAAAGAAATATCTTGAGGATTATGAATATATTTTTGTTGATTGTCCGCCCGCAATTGATAATAACTTTACTTCATCGGCACTGTTGATTGCTGATTTAGCGCTAGTTCCAGTGATTCCTAGTCCAACTGATTTATGGGCTGCTGTAGGGATACAAAAATTAATTTCTAATGTAAGCGAGATAAACGATAAACTTATATCGCGGTTGGTTGCTAATATGTGTCAAAGTAATATTAGTATTTCTAAAGAAGCTTTAGAATTGATTACTGAGTTTGATTTTCCTAAAACTAAGTCTGATATTTATCAGCGCACGGCTTATCGTCAAGCTGCTGCATTTGGTGGTACTGTGTTAGATTTGGATAATCCAAAAGCGAAGCAGGAAATAAAAGAACTAGCTGAAGAAATTTTAACATTAATAGATTAAATCAAAATTATTAGGAGTAGGTAAAATGGCAACTAAATTAACTTCATCATTAAGAAAATCAATCGATGCAGAAAAGCAAAGCGTTGAAGATAAACAACCAGAAACAGCTAAAAAAAGAACGGTTCGTAAGACAGTAGCAAAAACAGTGCCGGTCGCAGCCCCAAAAGTAGCTAAAGCGGAAAGTGCAACTCTAGCAGCAAAAGTTATTAAATCTGAGCCTGTAGTAGAAATTAAACCCGTAGCCAAAACGTCTACTGTAAATACTACCTCAGAAACTAAAAAATATATAGGCCCAGCGCTTGAATTGGGGAGTTCTAACCCACTTTTGCAAAAGGGTTTGGATGTAATTAAAAATTCAAATGCTGAAATTGCTAATTATAACCATGAGTTTGTTACTTCGTTTTTGGAAAATTTGTTAGCTATTAATGATGATTTAACGGATTATATAAAAAAATTAACAGATATAAATAATCTGAGTAATATTCACAATGCTAACTTGGAGTTTTTAACTGCATTACGCAGAAGACAGAAAGAACTTATTGATAAAAATATGCAACTAACAAGCAAGTTAAATTTGTTTCAATTTCCTAAAATATTTTAACTAGCAAATCCTTAGTTTTAGCTAAGGATTTTTTTATATCTTTGTAGCATGGTATTGTTACCATTAATTCCACCACAATGTAAATAAAGAATAGGTGCGGATATTTTGTTTATATTACGAAGAAGAATATCCCAGCCAACAGGGTCATAAACCATATCAAATTCAATTTGGCTGGTATTTTGAATATCAGTAATTGTTTGATATAGCTCAATGTATGGAGTAGCAAAACGATATGTGTCGTTAGCCAAAACATGGGGCATTCTTTGTTTGGTGGTAATTAATACTTCAAATTGTTTTAATAAGTATTCTGGGTTACCAACACAATTGGTGGTGTAAACTTCAAATTCTGGCAAATGTTTTTGCAAATATAATGCGCTGGTACCTGTACCTGAAGCGATGAAAATTGCTAATTGCTGGAAATTTTGCTGTTGTGCCCATAACCTGATCTCATCCGCAAGTTGTTGCATACCATATTCGGCTTCAATTTGCGCGCCACCTTGTTGAATTAGTAGTTGATTCTTTTCCTTGGTGTTAGCTATATTGGCACAGAATGAATTATAATTATTTTTAAGTTCAATAAGCTGCATTCCATTTTGCAAACTTTGTGCTAAATTTCCTGAGGTTTCATTTCTTGCTTGAGTAGAAAGATTTTTTATATAGTAAATAAAATTCCATTGCCTTAATTTTGCCAAACATGACAGTGAATACATTAAGTTAGATTGGCTGCCGCCATAGCTCACTAATGTATCAATATGTGGCAATGGATTTTCTAAGTAATAAGCAAGCTTACGCGCTTTGTTGCCACTAAATTGTGGGTCAAGCAAATCGTCGCGCTTGACATAAAAAGTGCGTTGTTGATAATTGAATTGATTAATAGGGGAATTGATTAAGCGCATTTTTAATAGTTGATTTTATAGCGCGGATATACGAAATTATAGGCTAAGTTGTGTAAAGTAAGAATTGTATAATGCGGGTGTGTATTTACAGCAAATGAATTATTAAACTGTCCTAAACTACTTGTATTACCGCCGATATATACTCCTGATTGATTTATCCATGCTTCGTCTAATAATTGCAGTTGCTGTAAGTGATGATGGTAATATGGAGATTCATTTAAAATAGTTTTTATTCCCTTTTGATAGAGTTCTTGGATTAATCTATCTAAGCATAGCTCTTGCTCTAGTATAATTTGTTTTTTATTAGCTAGGTTTAATTCTTTAATATTATTTACAATAAAATGCGATCGAAGTACGTTAGGTGCTTGTTGGGTGAAGATGATTAGAGGAATATCATTGTTTTGACATAGTAGCTCGTTGGTAAAGTCAATTTTATTACAATTACGGCTAACAATAATATGTAGTAAGTTTTGAGGTTTATTTAATTCTGTACGTAATTGCTGTAATTCTGGGATATTTATTTGCGCTACATAATCATTTGGTTCTGCATTGAGGCTGTTGCTGCCAATAATAACTGCATCGCTGATTGAACGCGCAAGCTGCAAAATCCACCAATCAGCATAACGTTCATGTTCCGCTGCGGCTAAGTTGTATTTGGCAATAGCAAATCCGCTCTTAAGATCTGGATAGTTTAATTTACCATCAACAGAGAGTGCAAAGCAACTAAAAATAAATGGACGGCTAGTAATTTGTGGCAAGTATAGATATGAAGATAAGCATTGATTAATATATTCTGATTTTATTGAAATATAGTTTGCTGTCTCTAGTATTGGATTATTGATTAATAGCTTAAAGTTAGGATGCATAGTATTATATTCCAGAATAAATTTGCTTATTGTGAAACCATAATTCTACTAATTGTTTGGCATGAATAGGGTACTTATCAACCAATGATTTAGCAATATCTCGTGCGGCATGCAAAATATCTAGGTCTTCCTCCAAATTTGCAAAACGTAATACTGGTAATCCACTTTGGCGTTGTCCGAGTAGCTCACCTGGTCCACGAATGAGTAAATCCTGACGTGCGATTTCAAAGCCATCGGTTGAAGTTGAGATGACTTTAAGCCGTTGTTTGGCAATTTCACTGAGTTTATTTTCATAAAGTAAAATGCATTGGCTCTCTATATCGCCACGACCAACTCGACCGCGTAATTGGTGAAGCTGCGCTAGTCCCATACGCTCACTATGCTCAATAACCATTATACTGGCATTGGGCACATCAACACCAACTTCAATTACGGTAGTTGCAACTAAAACTTGATTCCATCCTGATACAAAATCTGCCATTATTTCAGCTTTGTCTTTAGGTTTCATCTTGCCGTGTACTAAGCCAACTTTAATTGGTGCTAATGCTACGCAAAGTTCATTATAAGTATTAATTGCATTTTCTAATTCTAATTTCTCAGATTCTTCAATTAGTGGGCAAACCCAATATGATTGATGGCCCAAATTAGCATGTTCTCTAACAAATTTTAAGACCTCATTACGGCGATTATTGTTGATAAGTAAGGTTTTAATTGGAGTTCTGCCTGGTGGTAGCTCGTCGATGTTTGAAACGTCTAAATCTGCATAGTAGCTCATTGCCAAAGAGCGTGGAATTGGCGTTGCTGACATCATTAATTGGTGCGGGAATTGATCTTTATTCCCTTTATTAACCAAGGCTAGGCGTTGTTCAACCCCAAAGCGATGTTGTTCATCAATTACAACTAAACCTAAATTAGCAAATTCCACATTTTTTTGAAATACTGCATGTGTACCAATGATTAATTGTGCACTACCATCAGCGCAAGCTTGTGCTGCTAATTTTTTTTGTTTAGGAGTGAGGCTACCTGCCAGCCAAACTACTTTAATTGAGAATGGCTCAAGCAATTTACTTATTTTACTATAGTGCTGCTCAGCCAAAATCTCAGTCGGTGCCATAATTACTGCTTGAAATTGATTTTCAATGGCAGTTAGTGCGCTAATCGTGGCAACAATAGTTTTACCACTGCCAACATCACCTTGGAGCAAACGATTCATTTGTTGTGCTTGCGACATGTCTTGCAATATTTCGCGCAATACTTTATTCTGTGCTTTAGTTAATTCAAATGGTAGCTTAGCTAGTAGTGGAATTAGGTATTGATTGGTGGTTTTGATTGCTGGTGCTGGATGGTGATGCTTAGTAGCATAAATTTTTTGCATTAGCAATTGTTGTGCAATTAGTTCATCAAATTTTAATCGCCTCAGAGCTTGCTGTTGATAATTACTTGTAAATTGCTGAGGTGTTAATTTGTGTAATGTTAATAATGCTTGTTCTAAGCCTAGTAACTGGTGTTTGTCTAAAATACTTTGCGGTAAAGTTTCCATTATCAAATTAGCATCAAATAATTGCTCAACTAAGTTAATTATGGCGCTATTTGCTAAGCCGTTGGTAGTGGGGTAAATTGGACTAAAGGTATTACTAAGCTTGACTTCTTCGTTGACGGTTTGAATTTTGGGATGAACAATGGTTTTGTTTCCCATATAATCATTTTTAATTTCACCATGAGCACGAATTTGTTTGCCGATGGCATATTGAGTCGCATAGCTAGGAAAAAAATGAAAAAACAGTAAAGTGATAATAGAACTACCATCATCAATACGAACTAAAAGTTGTTTAGTTTTTCTGTGGATTATTTCCTGACCAATAATTTTACCTTGGACCATAACTTGTTGCCCAGGCTTTACTTCAGCGATTGGGTAGACTTTGGTTAGATCTTCATAGCGCAATGGAATGTGCAAAGCCAAATCCCAGTAGCAAAGTAAGTTTAATTTAGCTAATTTGGCAGAAATTTTTGCAACGTTGTGCAGTGGTTCAAGAATTTGCATAATGCCAATAGTATAACTGATTAGTCAGCGTTTGGCATACTTTCAGTGTTATGAGGTACTGTTTTTAAGGTTGTAGATTCTTTTGATTCTACAATGTAAGCTGGTAGCCATGATTTAGGTGCAGCGCTCTCAGCATTAGTTGCTGGTGCGTACTGGTTTTTACTCATATTTTGCGATGGCGTACCTTTTTGCGGTAAATAAAGTGGACCAGAATAACCACATGCAACAACAAATAAGGTTGGAATAGCCAGAAAGCTGATTTGTTTGAACATGATTTTGCCTATTAAATAGATGGTGTGAAAACATCGGAGTAAAAATTACGTTTATCTAATTTTAACTGCGAAGAGGCAATATTATACAAGTTTTCAATCATTGCTGGGTTACCACAAGCATAAATTTCATGTTGGCTAAGATCACTGAAGGTTTCTTGGATATAATCGGTTACCATACCAGTATAATAATCTTCATTTTGATCGTTAGTACACAAGGTAACTTTTAGGTTTAGTTGGTTTTGCCAACTTGGCAGAATATTTGTCAGATAAAAATCTTCGGCGGTAAAATTACCCCAAATTAAATGCACTTCTCGTTGATTTTTTTCAGCAACCATTTGCTCCAAGATAGCTTTAAGTGGTGCAAATCCAGTACCAGTGCAGACCATTAAAATAGGATTATTGCTATTTTGTAATGTGAAATTACCCATCGGACCTTTAAAGCGTAAAATTTGGTTGGCTGTTAAAGTATGCCACGCTGCCTCTGAAAATACACCACCTTGCCGATAGCGGATATGTAACTCAATAATTCCTTTGGTTGTTGGTGAATTGGCAATTGAATAGCTACGGTTTTTACCTTCGTAGATAATATCAATATACTGACCAGCATAAAATTCAAAAATTTGATTAGCTGGTAGTTTTAATTTAAGGATGGCAACACTGCCAATTTTATCAATTGATTCGATTTTCGAGGGCATGGTTTTAATAGGAAACCCATTGGTAAAACCAGGTATATCAAGTATAACGTCGCTTTGTGCAGAAGCTTTACATAATAGGATGTAGTTATTTGCAATGTCATCATCGCTTAATGCGGTTTTATTGTATTCTTCCAGCTCAATGTCGCCATGAGTAACTTTACATTTGCAAGCACCGCAAGAGCCGCTTTTACAGCCATGTGGTAGATTAATTTTTGCTTGTAGCGCTGCGTTTAATAAGTTTTCCTGAGTATTCACTGAAAATTCTAGCGATCCTTGCTCTATGGTAACTTTATATCCCATGGTTAATATCCTATTAGGTTGATATACTATTGCGTTATTGTAGCATAATTTAGACTTAAACGGCTAAGCAGCATTGACATAATCTGTCTAATTACATTTACCGCCAAAAACAAATACTTTGTGTATAGAAATATAGACTGCGCTATAATTCAGCTTATAATGAAATAAAAAGGAAGATAACATTGACT
>SSGY01000021.1 GCA_008017145.1 Neisseriales bacterium | reverse complement strand
TTGTGTCGTTTTCCCAACTCATAATCATTAAAATCATGTGCTGGAGTAATTTTTACACATCCCGTACCAAATGCAGCATCGACATAATCATCGGCAACAATTGGAATCTCACGCCCAACTAGAGGTAAAACTAACTTTTGCCCAATCAGATGTAAATAGCGTTCATCTTCAGGATTGATTGCAACAGCGACATCTCCCAACATCGTTTCTGGACGAGTTGTTGCAACAACTATTGACTCAGTGCTGTCTTTTACAGGGTAACGAATATGCCATAAGCTACCATTTTCTTCGCTGGAGATTACTTCTAAATCTGATACTGCAGTTTGTAATTTAATATCCCAGTTAACCAAACGCTTACCACGATAAATATAACCTTTTTCAAATAAGCTGACAAAAACTTCACTAACCGCTTTAGATAAACCTTCATCCATAGTAAAACGTTCACGCGACCAATCACATGATGCACCTAGCCTGCGCATTTGGTTGGTAATCGTGCCTCCTGAATATTCTTTCCATTCCCAAACTTTTTTTACAAATTCCTCACGTCCTAAATCATGACGTGAAATACCTTCTTGGTCTAACTGACGTTCCACCACGATCTGGGTCGCAATCCCAGCATGGTCAGTTCCAGCCTGCCATAAGGTGTTATAACCTTTCATCCGATGATATCTGATTAGTGCATCCATAATGGTTTGCTGAAAAGCATGCCCCATGTGTAAAGTTCCAGTGACATTCGGTGGTGGCAATTGAATACAGTAACTCGGCGCATTCGTATCATTACTAGGCTTAAAATATCCTTTACTCTCCCATTGCTGATACCATTTAGTTTCAATTTCACTTGGTGTATATGCTTTAGCTAATTCCATTTATTCTACTATCCTTTTGATAAAACTCACAATTAACCAAGTATTTTATCACAGCAGCATGCCCCATCTTTTGTAAAACTATTTAACACTATAAAACAACTTAGTTTCTTAAAATCATCTCTATGATAAAATCACCATCTAACAAGATATTAGGATAGATAACAATATGGCAAAAGTACTGGGAATAGAAAGTTCATGTGATGAAACAGGAATCGCAATTTATGATACAGAAAACGGATTAATTGCTGACACGCTATATTCACAGATTGAACTTCATCGCCAATATGGTGGAGTTGTACCAGAATTAGCCTCACGGGATCATTTACGCAAAATAATTCCACTAATTGACGAGTGTTTAACACAAGCACAGTGCCAGTTACGTGATTTGGATGCTATCGCTTATACCGCAGGTCCTGGGCTAAATGGTGCGCTCTTAATTGGTGCAAGTATAGCTAATAGCTTAGGTTTTGCCAATAATTTGCCAGTTATCCCGATACACCATCTTGAGGGACATTTGTTATCTCCATTATTAGCAGATGAAAAACCAACTCCGCCATTTATTGCTTTGCTTGCTTCGGGTGGACATAGCCAATTAATCGCGGTTAACGCCGTTGGTGAATACGAGTTACTCGGAGATACTCTGGATGATGCAGCCGGTGAAGCATTTGATAAAACAGCCAAGATGTTAGGATTACCCTATCCTGGTGGACGCTATATTGCAGAATTGGCAGCTCTGGGACATGAAAACTATAAACTGCCACGTCCGATGTTACATAGCGGTGATCTTACCATGAGTTTTTCCGGGTTAAAAACAGCGGTACTTACACTCATTAATAATCTGACAGAACAAAATATCGTTATCGAGGGACAAGTGCTACAGGATATTGCAAGATCAATTGAAGAATCAATCACCGATGTCTTAGTCAAAAAATCAGTCATGGCATTAAAACAAACTAAAATCAAAACCTTAGTCGTCTCTGGTGGTGTCAGTGCCAATCTTCGTTTACGAGAAAAGTTAGATACCGAATTAAGTAAAATTCAAGCTCAGGCGTTTTATCCACCACTACATCTTTGTACTGATAATGGTGCCATGATTGCATTAGCTGGTGCGATTCGCCTCAAACAGCAAAAATTCACCTATAATTTTAATGTGCACCCACGCTGGGACCTTACAACTTTAACGAGCAATTAATGAGTATACTTACACACTTAATACCAAACATCAAACATATAAGCATCTGTGCCAATGGCTTATTCCCGACTAATACTGAAGTTATTGCACGACTAAAAAATGGTAGCCCAATAATTGCTTGTGATGGTGCACTTAATGCAATGTCAAAACATGGCATAGTTGCAGACTTTGCTATTGGCGATGGCGACTCATTGGATCGTGACAAGCTTAAAGATTTTATCAAAAATCCCTATATTCAGATTGATGATCAAAATACTAATGACTTAACTAAGGCAATTAATTTTATTGCTGAAAATTACGGATGCAACCAATCAATTCTAATTTTTGCAGCAACGGGTTTACGAGAGGATCATACCTTAGGCAATATTGCATTACTTGAGCAATACTCAACCCAGTTTAAGCAAATTGCGATGTTAAGTGACTTTGGAATTTTAGAAGCATTACCCGCTGGAACGCACAGATTAAATAGTGTTATCGGGCAACAGATTTCATTTTTTTGTTTTAATCAAAAGACAGAAATAAGTTGTGAAGAATTAAAATGGCCACTTGTTAACAAAAACTTTCTAGCACTCAATCATGGCACACTTAATCAGGCAACTGCAGCACATATAAATCTAGAAAGTAATGGCAGTGTTATTGTCTTCCGTGCTTTTGAGGTTAAGTACTAGGCTCAAAATTAACCCGCAAATACCATAAAGCAAAAAACAAATTAGCGATAATCGTGATAACAAATAACCACCATAAACTAACAAAAAATAATATCAAAATACAAATTAGCGAACAAAAGAGCATATAACACGAGTTTAAGACATTATTTACTCCGATTACCTGTGACAGTATTTCAATTGGCGAAATTACCTGTAATTCATTATAACAAGTTACTGAATAAAAACCAGCCGAGAAACCGATCATAAATATTAAAACGTAGTTCACTACTCCGTGCCAAGAGCTACTAAATTCAGCTAAGCCTAGACAATGATCATGTGGATGAAAATTAAACCCAATTAAAATCATGCTAAAAAAGGCTATTCCAATAGCACCAAAAATCACGAATTGTTTGACTATTTTCCCATCGGAAATTTTGGCACAAGTTAGCGAACCTAGTCCAATTGAAATTGAAAAAACTGCCAATAAAATGCTGAATACATGAGCACAACCACCCATATAAATTTGAGTAAATACCGGAAGCTGAGTAGTATAAACTATACCCATTGCCCAAAACCACGAAATTGCATGAATATTGTTCTTAATTTTCTTATTTTCAGTTATTTTACGATATGAAAGCCAAGTATCTTTAAATAAGTTCCAGTGAAACTTTTCTTTAGAACCTACTGGCATAGTCTTTTCCATACGATAACTAAGAATTAAGCCACTAAAAGTCGAAAATGCCATCAATCCCACGATAATCTCAAACTCTTCATTTGCCATATACCAGCTACCTAGAGTTTATCCAATCAATACAGCAACGAAAGTCCCCAACTCAATATAGCCATTTGCAAGTAATAAAATTTTTCGTTCTTTAATGTATTGTGGCAAAATTGAGAATTTGATTGGACCAAAAAAGGTCGAGTGAGTACCCATAGCAACAAGTGAAAAAATTAATATTTCAATACTGCGGCTAACAATACCAGTCGCCGCTAGTAATATAATAAAAATTTCACAAATTTTGATATAACGAATTAATTTGACTTTGCTATACATATCAGCAATCTTACCGGCGTACGATGAGAATAAAAAGAACGGTAAGATAAATAAAAGAGTGGAAATATTAACCGAAAGTTCAGGGCTTAGTCCACCAATAGTTAACCCCTGATAAGTAATCATCACTAAAATAGCATTCTTTAGCATATGATCACTCATCGCATTTAAGAACTGAACGCTAAATAATGGTAAGAACTTACGTGTATTTAATAAGCTATTTTCAACTTGCATCTGGTCACTTCTATAAATTAATTATGGAGTTACTTAGTTACAACACCATTTAATGTAACTACGCCACTTTCCATCGCTATTTTACTGCTTAGCTCATTACCACTTTCCTTGAGATAACCTTTTTTAAGCCAAACGCTAAGTTGATTGTCTAATAAAATATTCACAACTTTAACTAAAGCATCTGAGCTTTGCTTATCCATTTGCGCATTTCCAGAAGTTAAAAAATATTTCATTTGCAAAACGAAAAAATATGCCAAAATGGGTTTAGGTAAACTAAAGTCCATTTTCAAAGATAATTTTTGCATAAATTTACTTTGATCTGCCATATCTCTAGATTCAAAATTATGTGTTGTTGCATTTCCTGCTATAGAGATCATACCGCTTGGAGTTTTTAACTTAAACTCATTGAGGGTTATCAACGGTGAATTAATTAATATCGGCAGCATCGTAGCCTTCAATTGGGTTATAGTTTTATCGCGATTTGCCGTAGTAGATTGGTCTTCTGCCGCTGCAGAATTTAGTAAATCAGCTAACTTACTAAATGCAGGGGCATCAATATGACCGATATCCAAGTCAAAATTCATTGGACCATAGCTATTACTATTACTGGTTAAACTTTCAAATCCAGCTTTGGCTGTAGCATTGAACAAATTATTTTGATCATTGCTTAGCGAATTATAATGTACATTGCTGATTGTAAAATTAGTTGGATTGATTGCATCAATTCCATTTAAGAAATCAACTGAATTAACGCCAGTCAATAAATGTACGGCTTCACCAAGCTTAAACTGGGTAATATTGCTTTCGACCAACTGAACTTTAAGATTGCGAAGATTAAAATCTGTTGTACCGACCTTAATCTGATTTACACTATAGCTAGAAACAGAGTTATAGTTAAGACCATTAAATCCAAATTCACCTTTGGTAGGTGCTATCATCGCAAAAGATGGGACTTCGAGATTATTTTCAAACTGATTAAATTTATCGTTATAAGCAATTTCCAAATCTAATCCACCCCAATTAACTTTAACACCTGAGAGAGTCTCATCATAGTCAAATAAAGGTGAAGTTATTATGTATTTACCAGCTTTGTTTAAAAAGATTACATTATTAATCTTAATAGCAGGTTTACCATCAAAAAATTTATTGAGCATTTTATCTAACTTTTCTGGCAATGCTACTGTAGTATCAGCATAGGCAATAGTTGGATAAATTTTACCATGCAACCAACCAGCAAAAAGACCATTAGTAATATTAGTTGAGTAATTGATAACATAGTCTGCTTTATTTACAGAAGGAGCAGATTCTTTAGCTGATGCAGGCAAAAGATCAGCGATATTTTTGAGAAACTGACTATTTACTGCTAAAGTGACATTTTCACTAGAACTAAACCACCCTCGGTGATAGTCGTGTTTTACCACAGTTATCATAGATGAGTCAGTCATATGTTTAAATTGGAGATTAAGTTGCTTTTCGGCAATTACTCCAAAAAAATACGCAGTA
>SSGY01000128.1 GCA_008017145.1 Neisseriales bacterium | reverse complement strand
GATGGGGCAGCCAAGGATCCAGAGCTTCTTGCTCAAGCTAGCAACGCGGATATATTAAACTGGCAGAGTCATAACTCAATTACATTGATTTCTTTGGCACATGATTCTTTAGTACCAGAGCAAAATAGCACGGATGCTTATAATGCCATGATTCATGCAAAATCAACCAATCTAAAATACATTAAATTTGCTAACTCACAATTACATGCGCGGGCATTATTTGGTGCTGAGGTAGTTGATCATGTCAGTTTTGAGCTTTATGCCTTACTAATTGCACTTAACGAGTTTGAGGATAGCCAACCTTGAACAGTGCTAAATATGGTAAAATTTGCGGGTTATTAATGATCGGAGATTATAAAGATGTTAAGTAATAAATATTTATTAAGTTTAATTTTATCGTGTGGTTTTGTTTCTGCTTTTGCAGCACAACCTGTTGCCTCAGCTTCTGTGGCTGCGACTACCTCAATACCCAAGCCACCAAAAATTGAGTCGGTGCCAATTTTGGTTGAGCAACTAGATCTGCGCCAATCTATGCCAAATGCATTAGTATTTAATCTTGGTGAGAGTAAAATTAATCCACAGTTCGTACCTATCTTAAGTTGGAATGCTACCTATTTGAAAGCTTTTCCGAATGCCAAGATTGAAGTTAGTGGTAATGCAGATGATTATAGTAGTGCTGCAAAGAACGATGCCTTATCGTTACAACGTGCTAATAACGTAAGAAGTGCTCTTTTGGACTTGGGTGTTCCTGACCAACAAATTGAAGTTTATGCTCTCGGTGATAGACGAGAAGTCTTTAAAAAGGATTCAGATGGGCATCAGCCACGTAATCAACGTGTCGATATTTTTTATCAACGATATGCACCTAAAGGTTATCATGTAGAAAAAGTTCCGGTGGTAATTACCGATACGTACGAGCAAGCAGTAATTCCTGAACCTGTGCAGTAAATTTAATGCTTTGTTAAGCTATTAGAAACATAGTAAAAAAATATTTTTAAACTCTAAATAAGGTAAAACTGTATGTGTGGTGTTCCTAATATTTCAGTTATAATGCCTGTTTATAATGCTGCACCATATCTTAAAGAATCAATAGAAAGCATTCTTAATCAAATATTTGACGACTTTGAATTTATAATAATAGATGATTTTTCCACCGATAATAGTTATAACGTTTTGGAATATTATGCTGCAAAAGATTCACGAATAAGGTTATTTAAAAATGACCGCAATTATAAGCAAGCATACACTCGAAATATTGGAATTAAGCATAGTCGTGGTAAGTATCTTGCATTTATGGACGCTGATGATATAGCACTCCCAGAACGGCTAATAAAACAATTTGAATTTATGGAAACTAATGAGAATATCGATATAGCAGGTGTTTGGTATATCGCATATAGTCACGATATGTCTAATATATTGTATAAGCAGCAAGATCCCATTAAGCATTGGGAGATTGTTATTAATATGCATTTATTTCGTAATGCTCTGGCACAATATGTTATTGTTAGACGGCACGTATTTGATGTTGTACTGTATGATGCATCGTACAAAAATTTAGCTGAAGATTATGAGTTATGGCTAAGAGCAATCGAATATGGTTTTATACTTGCAAATTTGAGCACGGTTCTTATGAAATACCGTGTTTATGAATTATCTTCTTGTCATAAAAATGGATCACAAATTGATGTGTATATTCAATCTGTACATAAAAAATATCTGAAACATTTATTTGGCGTTGAATATTATGACCATATTGCAGAGGATCACGAGCTCTTAGTTTATAGAAATAAAACAATATCGTTTTTTCTTAGAAATTTAGGCCGTTATACAAAACATCTAAATTTATTAAAACAAGCAAATGATAAAAATAAAATATATCCACAGCAGGCATTTGATGAAGTTATTGAGCAGTTATCTGTGAAAAATAAAGTTTTTAATAAGCTAAAGAAAATTTTCAGGGTGCATGTCGCACGTTTATTGCATATAGATAAGCAGTTATGATTTTTTTACGATAGTATGCGAATCTTTATTTTAAGAGTTATCAGCGTGAGTTTTTATATATGAATAATGAAATAGGTGTTACATTTGAGACTAAGTGTTGGGAACAAGACTGGGAGTTTTTATTAAAAACTAATTATCTCCAAGAGATGATAAATAGAAACCAATTTGACTTTGCGCAAAAAAATTTATTTATTAATAATGTAGAGAATCTTGAACTCGTCAAGTTTTATGCTGATAAAAAAATCAAAGAAGGCGTAATTGATAAATATTACGTTGTTGCGGATTACGCAGAAGAAGTATTAAGTTTTTTTGGCTTAAATCAAGAGGATTTTGCTGGAGGTTACTACTATTCAATTGCGGAACTGACCTCAATTTATCTTTGTCAAACGGAGTTTTTATTACACTATTCCAGCGATGCGATACTATCTAAGAATTTTAATTGGATAGATGATGCGATTGAGGTTTTAAATAATTCAAAAAAAATTGTAGTTGTAAACCCATGCTGGAACCATAGGTACAAAGAAGCAAAGAGAGAGTCATTTGAAGAGAGTAACAAATTTTATGTGGGGTATGGGTTCTCTGATCAGGCATATTTGATTCGCGTAAATGATTTTCGTAGAAATATTTATAATGAAGTTAATGAATTTTCTTCACGTTATCCAAAATATGGGGGTGAATTATTTGAAAAAAGAGTTGACTCTTGGATGCGAAATCATCAATTTTACCGAGTAACTCATCGGGAAGTTAGCTATATTCATCAAAATTTCCCAAAGAATAAGTTACTCCGTTTATTAAAACTATGGAAGTGGAAGAAATGAACACTTTATCTGTATTAATTAATACCTATAATGAAGAGCATAATATTCGGAATTGTCTGGAGTCTGTATCTTGGGCAGATGAAATAATTATTGTTGACATGTATAGTACAGATAATACTGTTGTAATTGCTCAAGAATACCCCAATGTCAAAGTTTTTTACTTTAAAAACTGTGGTTACGCTGATCCAGCAAGGGAGTTTGCATTTAAACAAGCATCTTCTGAATGGGTTTTGGTCTTGGATGCAGATGAAATGATACCTAAAAGTTTATATAGTAAAATTATAGCAATAATAAATGATAATAAATTTGATGCTATCTCAATACCAAGAAAAAACTATATGTTTGGTGAAGAAATTTATTGTGGTGATTGGGGTACTGAGTCAATTTTGCGCATGATGAGAAAGAAGTCAGTCGTTGGATTTGATTCGGCAATACATAGTCAATTTTATCTGCTCAAACCTGAGGCTAAAGTTACGTATCTATCACGGGAGTTTTTTTGTATTATTCATTTTAATTATATTAATTTAGAACATTTTCTAGATAAATCTAATCGCTATACTACTATTGATGCGGAGAATGCATTTAATAAACTCAAAAAACCGTTAAGTGCATTTAAATTAATTGTAGCTGCATTTATTTTTATTCCCAAATTCATGATAAAAAATAAAGGTTATAAAAATAAGTTTGTTGGGCTGACTCTTGCTGTATTAATGTTGAACTATCATTTTAGTCGTTATTTAAAATATAAACTTATGCAAAAACATAGTACAGTTGATACTAGCGCGGCAATTAAGCAGCAATATAATGAGATTGCCAACCGGATTATAAAAGAATATCAATGAATAGTTTAGGTGTTATTACAGTAACTTACAATAGTGGGGCGGTTATAGATGAATTTTTAGTCTCATTATTTGCGCAAGTAGATGTAAATTGGCATTTATATGTGGTGGATAGCTCTTCTCAGGATGATACTTGTAATAAGATCATCGCCTATAATTCTGAAAAGATCACACTTATTCAACAAAATGAGAATGTTGGATTTGCCAAAGGAAATAATATTGGGATATCTAGAGCAATTTTCGATGGATGTAATGAGTTGTTGTTAATAAATAATGATACAGCATTTGATAAAGGATTTTTGACTAAATTATTAAAGAATAGGGATTACAATCCAGATACAGTACTCACACCTAAAATATATTACCCTGATAAAACAACTTTGTGGTGTGCTGGAGGTGGTTTTAAACCAAATCGGGCTTATGCTGCATATCATATTGGTGAGAACGAGATTGATAATGGTCAATACGATGGTAATTATTTTTGTGATTTTGTACCAATGTGCTGTGTCATGATCCCCGTGTCTGCATGGCTTAAGGTTGGTCAGTTGGATGAAAAATATTTTATTTATAGTGAGGACGCGGATTGGTTCTATCGTGCTAAACAACTTGGAATAAAGTTACGATATTGTTTTGAACCATCACTTATTCATAAAGTTAGTAGCCTTACTGGAGGTGCAAAATCAAAAACTGGGGCATGGTATGGTTCACGGAATCGAATCTATTTTTTACGCAAACATTTCTCTGGCTGGCTTCGTTATAAATTTCTGTGTATTTATTGTGGTGGTATGTTGATTAAGTTAATTCTTCGTCAGTATTCATTTAAGGAATTTGGCTGGCGGGTCAGTGGCGCGATACAAGGATTTAAATTATGAAGATATTGCTGATCAAGCGTGGAGCAATTGGTGATTTACTAATGGCAACACCACTCATTCGACAACTTAAACAAAGATTGAATTGTGATTTAGACATTATAGTTGGTAAATCTGCAAGTATTGCATTGATAAATAATCCTTACTTGGATAAGATGATTATACTTCCTGATCAGAACTTTACTTTAAAAAGAGTCGTAAATTTTTCACGAGCCTTATTAAAACTACGTGGAAAGTATGATTATGTTTTTGTATTAGATAAGCATTGGTATTTTAACTGCATGGCAAATCTTCTTGGGGCGGCAGTTATTGGTTACGCTCGCGATATGATCTCTAATCTTGTTTTGCATAAATCAGTTGCTTATAATGATATTAATCGTTACCAAGGAATGTATTATTTAGATTTACTTAGTGCTAGTCAGCTGGCAGGTGCTAATTATAGCGATTTGAAATTGGATTTAACAGTTATGACAGCTGATAAACTGCTAGTAGAGGAGTTTATTTTTCAGAATAAATTGACGAACTATGTAGTGATAGTTAATAGTGGTGGTAACAATGCTTATGAACATGATGGAATAAGAATGCTGCCACTGGCAACAATAACTGAGTTAGTTGGACTATTACTTGATAAAGGTCATGAAGTTGTCTTACTTGGCTCAGGGGTTGATATTAATCATTATCAGAAGATATGTGCATCATTTCCAAATAGTTCACGATTATTTAATTTAGCAGGTAAGCTTCAGTTGGCGGCGAGTAGTTATTTAATATTTCGTGCGCAACATTTTTATACCACTGATTGTGGCGCAATGCATCTTGGTGTTGCCGCTAATGCGTTGAACAATATGACTGCTTTTTTTGGTCCAACAAATCCAGCTCACTTTTTACCTGAAGCTTGGCTAAGCAAAGTTGCAGTTTGGTATGATGAAAATATTTATTCACCCGCGTATTCACTCAAAGGATCCAGGCAGAGCCCGCCTCCTGAATATTTTACGCATATTAAACCACGTCAACATCTACATTAAGTTCACGATAAGTAAGTTTGCTATTTGTGATATAATAGGATGGTTTTTATAGTCAATAAAATTTATTGTATAACTGTGCTCGGGTGCACAATTTTTTTGTGGTATCATGAATAAAAATTTCTATAAAATGCTTGGATTGGTAATATCCGCAACAGTTATTGCGATAATATTTAAACATTATGACTTATCATTATACCTTAGTATTGATGGATTCAATCATTACCATCAGCAAATTTTAGATTTTGAACAAGCTCATCTAGCAGAATTCACGATCATTTATATCGTTAGTTATATTGTATTAATTGCTTGTTGTATCCCTGGGACGATTTTATTTGATTTACTGGCTGGATTTATTTATGGTCCAATTATCGGGTTTTTATTGGTTATATTTTGTTATTTAACTGGTGCAATTGTTAATTTTTTACTAGTACGTTATTTGTTACATGATTTATTACATAAGCGCTTCAGTCACTTGCATCATTTAATTATGAGCGGTAGTGATGGAATAAAAACTGCTGCGTATAATTTAATAGCTTTACGTTTTATCCCTGTGATCCCTTTCTGGATTTTAAATATTTTAGCCGCAGTTTTAGGTATTCCACTTTCAGTTTTTGCTCTGACTACATTTATTGGTATTATACCTAGTTCGCTTATTTGGGTGCTTATTGGTGGTGGTGTGCGTAGTCATATGGCAGAACATCAGGTACTAACTATGGCAATTTTTGCAGATCCCAAATTTTGGGTTCCGTTGCTTGTGCTAACTTTAATGGTTCTAATACCTAATTTGATCAAGATGTATCGCAATAAGAAATAAAATAATCATTTATCTATGTATTCGAGTTTAATTTGAGTAAAACTAATCTTCAGCGTTTTGCCTTAATTTTGGCTGACCTATTAAGTATGAGTATAGCTTTTTTAATGGCTATTACTACTACACGCATCTATCATCTTGACTTATTTGCCAGTCCGTGGAGTAATTTTTTTCATTTCGGAACATCAAAAGTACTCGGTTTGACAATAATAATTCTTTTTTGGTATCAAGAGCAATATATCAAACGGCGTCCTTTTTGGGAAGATTTATTACAAATTTATCGTACCATAAGCTTTTTACTATTGATTAACCTTGGACTATCATTTGTTCTAGCTAAGGGATCGCTTAAAATTCTAATTGTAAGTTTTTGGTTAAGTTTTGCCATTGTTTTACCATTGATGAGGATTATCACCAAGCTCTTATTGCACCGTATGCAATTATGGCAACGTGAAGTATATATTTTGGGAGTTGGTGAGTCTGCAAGTAATGCGTTTCAATTGTTAATTCAAAATAAAATGATGGGGTATCGCTTGAATGCATTTGTCCGTATTAGCGCGCAAGACAAAAATACACCAAGTTTAACTTTAGCTAGTTATCCTATTATCAGTCAGCAAGAGCTTATTGAACGGTTAAAAAGAAATCAGGAATGTGAAATAATTGTTGCATTGACCCAAAGTGAATTAAATCAACAGATTGGACTGATTAACTTTTTACAGCATAATGCTTTGGCCGTATTGGTTCTACCTGAAATTACTGGTTTAGCCCTTTATGGTGCACAAATTGAGCATTTTTTTGGTAATGATCAACTGGTTTTACGCTTGAACAATAATCTAGCGCGTAATGTTAATGCTTGGATTAAACGTGCGTTTGATTTGATTTGCGTAATTTTAGGTTTAATTGTTTTATCACCTGTATTTGTGGTGATTGGTGTAATAATTAAGTTTACCACCGGAAATAAAGTGTTTTTCAGGCATCAGCGTATTGGGCGTAATGGTAAGCCATTTTACTGCATTAAATTTCAGACTATGTACCCTAACAGCGCAGAGTTGCTGGCTCACATTCTAGCTACAGATGAGCAGGCTCGAGAAGAGTGGGAGCGCGATTTCAAGCTTAAGAATGACCCAAGAGTAACGAGTATTGGTAAATTCTTACGTAAAACTAGCTTAGATGAATTACCTCAGCTTTTTAATGTTTTGTTTGGAGAGATGAGTTTAGTTGGACCACGCCCGATTGTTTCGCAAGAAATTGAGCGTTATGCAGACGGATTTTATTATTATCAGTTAGTCACACCTGGCATTACAGGTCTATGGCAAGTTAGTGGACGGAACGATATTGATTATAGCAATCGCGTACGCCTAGATGAGTGGTACGTTAAAAACTGGTCGTTGTGGTACGATATTGTTATTTTAGCCAAGACCTTTGGTGTTGTATTCAAACGTAGCGGCGCTTATTAATACTTGCTTATTTATGATTATTCCAATGGCTTATCTTCCATCACACTAAATAAACGAATTTGTAACCATGATTGTAAGCGAATAAATGGATTTCTACAGAGATACGCAATCCCTAACATTGCAACTATAATTGGAATCAAATACGTATCTTGTGGTAAAACATGATGACTTACTGAAAAAATTAGGCTCATTATTCCAATAATTGCTGCAACTGGCAATGTTTCAAAAATCACTCTTCTTCCTTGGTATGTATGCTTGCCCAACCACTTTTCATGAATTAAAATCTCAGAAAAAATCATACCTAGCGCTTTAAGTTTACGATAGGCTGCAATAAGAAATGGTAGTGATAATAATATAGCACAACTAGTTATAATGCTTTTGTGTATTTGTAGATCAATAATAATTCCTACTCGTGCAAGCAGCCCTTTATTTAAATGATCTGCCAAATAAGCTCCAGCCATAAACACTGCCATAACCAAAGCGCAGTTGACAATTACTTGAGCAATAATTTTGGCAACCATTTTAACAATCAGAGCACTGTCTCCACGCGGATGCAAATCACCCAGCCAACGAGTGTAATAATGTGATAAGCCTATCAGTTTGCGTGGTGCTCTTGCGCGTATAAATGAGGCAAATGGATCGGCTAGATTAATCAAATATGGTGTAGTTAGAGTAGTGATTGCCGAAACTGCAATTGCGATAGGGTAAAGAAAGTCACCTGTAACTTTTAAACTAGCACCTAAAGCAGCAATGATAAATGAAAATTCACCGATTTGGGCTAATCCCATACCTACTTTAAGTGAAGTTCCAGCTTTTTCACCAGAGACAAAAGCTCCGATAGTATTCCCAATTATTTTACCCGCAATTAGTGTAATAGAAATAATGATAATTACCGAAAAATTGGAGAGTAAAATCGAAGGATTAAACATCATCCCAATTGTTACGAAGAATATTGCGCAAAACATATCGCGTAAAGGTTCTATTAATTTTTCAATCAAATGTAGTGGACGAGCTTCGGCAATAATTGCACCAATAATAAACGCGCCTAATGCAATGCTGTAGTTAAGCGCAAGCACCATTAAACAAAAACCAAAGCATAAGCCAAGCACTGAGATTAACATTGTCTCATGGCTGTTAAATTTAGCCACGTATTCAAGCAATTTTGGAATCGTGAGCAAACCAATGGTTAAGGTTACAATGATGAATAAAGAGAGCTGTCCAACAGTATCAAAAATATCATCGCTTTGAATTGCACCTGTGGTTGCAATCCCCGAGAGTAGAGCAATGATCGCAATTGCTAAAATATCTTCTACTATCAAGATTCCGAAGATAAGCTGAGCAAATTTATGCTGTTTGAGTCCCAATTCACCCAAAGCCTTGACAATAATAGTAGTTGATGAAATTGCCATCATTGCACCTAAGAAGATGCAATTCATTTGTGACCAACCGAAATAATGTCCCAAATTATAGCCAATTGCAATCATTAGACTAGTTTCGCAAATCGCAGTTATAAATGCAATCGCACCTACTTTTGCAATCTTTTTTAAACTAAACTCCATACCCAGCGAGAACATCAAAAACACTACGCCCAATTCTGCCAAAATTGAGATGGTCTGTTTATCGTGAATTAAGACAAACGGAGCAGTATATGGACCAATGATAATACCAGCGGCTAGGTAGCCTAGCACAACAGGTTGCTTAAACCGGTGAAAAATTAGTGTTACAATACCAGCAACCAGCATAATGGTTGCCATATCATGAATAAATATTTCACCGTGCATTAATTAAATCCTCTTTAACTTGGCGAAGGCTGCCGCCATACTGTTATTATCGCTAGCTTGTCCTCGATTCGAGTTTTGGCGTGGCTGTTGATTATTATAGCCATTATTTTGAGCTGGAGCTTTACGCTGCGTTACAGGGATATTTAGCTTATTTAAGCCCTTCATGGTTAATGCAATACGTTTTCGTTTAACATCAACTTCTTCAACACGTACCTTAACAATCTGTCCAACTTTTAATACATCATTCGGATTTGCCACATATTGATCAGCAATTGCAGAGATATGTACCAGACCATCCTGATGAACACCAATATCAACGAAAGCACCAAAATTAGCTACATTGGTGATAACGCCTTCAAGTTCCATCCCGATTTGTAAATCACTAATCTCATTAACGCCGTCTTTAAATACGGCAGTTTTAAATTCTCCACGCGGATCACGCCCTGGCTTTTCAAGCTCTTTAAGGATATCGGTAATTGTCGGCAATCCGTATTTATCACTTACAAAATCAGTCGGTTTTATTGTATTGAGTAATTGTGTGTTACCAATCATTTCAGCAAGAGGAACTCCCATTTTTTGAGAGATTGTTTCAACTAATGAATAACTCTCAGGATGCACTGCCGATTTATCTAATGGGTTTTCACCATCATTAATCCGTAAGAATCCAGCGCATTGTTCAAAAGTTTTATCACCTAGGCGACTAACTTTGGTTAATTGCTTACGGCTAGTAAATTTACCATTATTATCACGATAATTTACGATATTATTAGCAATAATTGAATTTAACCCAGCTACTTGTGCCAGTAACGGTGCTGATGCTGTATTTACATCCACACCAACTGCATTCACGCAGTCTTCCACCACGTTATTGAGGCTACTTGCCAAACGATTTTGGTTAACATCGTGTTGATATTGACCAACCCCGATTGATTTAGGATCTATTTTTACTAGTTCTGCTAGTGGATCTTGTAGACGGCGAGCAATTGATACCGCACCACGTAAGCTTACATCCATATCTGGAAACTCTTTAGCCGCAAACTCTGATGCTGAATAAACTGATGCTCCAGCTTCTGAAACAACTACAATCTGTACATTAATATTTTTAAATTCTTTACACAGGTCTTTGACTAACTGCTCAGTTTCGCGTGAAGCTGTTCCATTGCCAATGCTGATTAATTCTGCTTTATATTTATCACATAATTTGGCGATAGCTAGCATGGCATCTTCGCGGTTTTTAGTAAATGGATAAATTACTGCGGTATCCAAAACTTTGCCAGTATTGTCAATTACGGCAACTTTTACTCCGGTACGAATACCAGGATCAAGCCCAATGGTGGTTTTACTGCCAGCAGGAGCTTGCAAGAGTAAGTTATGTAAATTAGTCGCAAAAACTTTAATTGCTTCTTCATCGGCACGTTCACGCATATTGGTGAGTAACTCGTTTTCTAATGATGGAAAAATTTTTGCTTTCCATGCCAAGCGTACGCAGTCACGTAACCAACTACCTGCCGCTTTATGTTCATCAATGGCAAATTCATCATTAATTAATTGATCGTAAGCGGAAAATTCACCACGGGCTAGGGTATGCTGCTCAGGATATTCAATTGCCATACTCAAAAAGCCTTCATTATTACCACGAAGAATTGCTAGTGCCCGGTGTGACGGTATATTTTTAACTAATTCCTGATGTGCAAAGTAATCAGTGAATTTAATCCCATCTTCTTCTTTACCGTCGACTACTTTGGCACAAATTAAAGCCTCATGGCTAAGTCTTGTACGAAGTTTAGCCAATAGAGCAGCATTCTCAGCGAATATATCTAAGACAATATAGCGTGCTCCATTCAATGCATCTTGCGCAGTATTGATGTTGGCATCAGGGTTAAGGTAATCATTGGCTAAAACTAATGGATCGTGATCTTGATTCTCAAGTAATGCCAATGCTAGCGGTTCTAAGCCAGCTTCCTTGGCAATTTGTGCTTTTGTACGACGTTTAGGTTTATATGGAAGGTATAGATCTTCGAGGGTGGTTTTGTTATCCGCAGCTAGAATTGCTTGTTCTAATTCTGGCGTAAGTTTGCCTTGTTCCTGAATTGATTTTAAGATTGTTTCGCGACGTTCGTCCAATTCACGTAGATAGACTAATTTTTCAGCGAGTAAACGCAACTGGGTATCATCCAATCCACCAGTTGCTTCTTTACGATAACGAGCAATAAATGGTACGGTTGCACCTTCATCTAAAAGGGCAATAGTGCTGCTAACTTGATGTTCATTGACGTTTAATAAATTGGCTAAACGAGTTGCGATACTTAATAACATAGTTGAATCCTAAGGTAATCGTAACTTACTCGTACTATTTGGCAACATCGTCGTTGCAAGGTTCCTCATGTACTTCTCATGTACACTTCGTCGCCTTGCGCCTAAATTTTGCTTCATATTTCGGCAGTTACAAATTTTATCGTATGAGTACTTACAGGTAATTTTTAATACAGGGCTTAATTGTAAATTATTAGTGCTGAGCTGTGTGCACTAATTAGCTAAATCTAGGGGTTAATTCAGTTAAGTCAAGCGCGCCTAATAGTTGCGCGAGTTTTTGTGCGGCTGTTGGATTATTTGCGCGCGTTTTTTTGGCTAGAATTAGCTCGTTTTTCATCGAGTGTTCCCAACCGACTAATTCAGTCACTGTAACGTTATATCCATGAGCCTCAAGCTGCAAAGTCCGTAAAACATTGGTAATATGACTACCAAACTCACGGCTATGAATAGGATGGTGCCAGATTTCAGCCAAAATATTGCTGTCTTTAATTTTGCTGTAATTTTTCTTTAAAATCGCTGCAACTTCAGCCTGACAGCAGGGAACTAAGACCATGTATTTAGCATTTTTGTGTAAGCCAAATGCGATGGCATCATCGGTAGCAGTATTACAAGCATGCAGCGCGGTTACAATATCAATCTGTTCGGGAAGTGCCGATGAGCTAATTGAATCAGTAACTGAAAGATTAAGAAATGACATATTATTAAAACCAGGTTGTGCAGCTAGTTCTTGTGATTTAAGCACCAGCTCATCACGAGTTTCAATTCCATAAATGGTCGAATTATTGGCTAATTGTTTAAAAAATAGGTCGTATAAGATGAATCCAAGATAAGATTTTCCTGCGCCATGATCAACGAGATTAAATTTTTCTTTGCCTTGTTGTAGTTCTTGTAGCAATGGTTCAATGAATTGGTAGAGGTGATATACTTGTTTGAGTTTGCATCCGCAGAAACTAATTGCACCAAGAAACAAGTTCTTGAGCTACCATCTCATTTGGAGTTTTAAATCCAAATTTCTCTCGCGGACGATTATTTAAACAATCCTGAATCCAAGCCCAATATTCATTTGGTATCGTCTTGAAATCAGTTCCTTTAGGAACAAAGTTCCTGATTAGTCTATTGTGATTTTCTACTAATGCTTTATCTGTTGAACAATAAGGTCTAGCAAAATAAACACCACATCCTAATTTTT
>SSGY01000122.1 GCA_008017145.1 Neisseriales bacterium | reverse complement strand
CTTTCTTATCCGCAGGGCGATAATCACCAAGAGCAATATCAATTACTTTGATACCGTCTTTATCTTTACGGAATATCCCAGCCTTGGTTTTTTGTCCAAGCGCACCAGCTTTAATTAGTTTATCTAACCACTCAGGGATAAGATAACTATCTTCAAATCCGTCTTTACATTTAGCCATCATGGTTTCAACTACATGTACAAATGTATCCAAACCAACAACATCGGCAGTCCTAAACGTTGCAGATTTAGCACGCCCCAAATTTTTGCCAGTTAATTGATCTACAACCTCAAAAGGAATATTAAATTTCTCGGCATATTCTAAAACTGCCATCATCGAGAAAACACCAATTCGGTTTGCCACAAAATTAGGGGTATCTTTGGCTTCAATTACGCTTTTGCCAAGCCCGCTAACTAAAAATGTTTCCAATGCGGTTAAAACCGCTCTTTCAGTTTTTGAACTTGGAATCAATTCGATTAACGGCATATAACGTGGTGGATTAAAAAAATGAATACCGCAAAAATGAGAATGAAGTGACTCTGGAACGCTATTGGCTAATTCTTCAACACTGAGTCCAGAAGTATTGGTTGCAACAATTGCATGCAGATTTAGATAGGGGGCAATTTTATGAAATAAGTCAACTTTCCAGTCCATGCGTTCAGCAATCGCTTCGATAATCAAGTCACATTCCGTTAATAAATCCAAATTATCATCATAATTAGCTACACTCAAATATGCAAATGATCTAGCAGAAGCGACTGGATTTGGTTTTAATTTAGTCAAATTAGCTAGCGCTTTATCACCTATCGCATTTGCTGCTCCGTCCTTAGCTTTTAAATCAAATAGTATTACGGGGACTCCAGCATTGGCAAAATGCGCCCCAATTTGTGCTCCCATCACCCCAGCACCGAGAATCGCCACCTTACGTATAAATAAATTTTCACTCATAATAAGAACCTCCATTTTGAAATACTCTAACTCTCACAACGACATATTGCTTTGTCATTCAATGAAGAAAGTGTACAACTGGATTGTAGCAGATAACACTGGTAGTTACATCATGCGATGCAGCAGAATAGCAAGCTTAAAAAATGGCTAAATAGTTGATAATTTCTGCCATGTCCATTAAGCTCAAAATTGACAGAGTAAAAGTTAATTTATTTAATTGTAGCAATATGATACGCAATCTGCATAATTGCAGATATCAGCCAAACAAATTTTATGCGATAATGCTGACTTTGTATGATATATTTTAGCCAATAAGAAATATTCAACCTATAAAATAGTGCTCCGTCAAGGTAATGATCTAAAACCTAAATTATTTACTGATAGAGAAAGTCATAACAATAGAGTGAAGAGTCATGCCTAAACCTAAAATTTTTAGTGAAGTTGAAATGGTAAACGAGATTGACAACAAGGGAGACAAAACTTCCCATGAATATGAAGAATTTTTAGAACAGATCATAAAAATATTTTTTTCCAACTATAAGGATAAAAAAATATTTCTTAGCATATTCAATCTTGACAAAAAATGTTTATTTGCTACAGACAGGACGAAACTAGAATTTGGCTTTCTGAAACATATTAATAAAACTGACTACTTTGTATTATCCAAAGATGAAAAACTTAAGATTGATTACTACCATAATGCAACCAAAGAAATTTTAGAGTTGTGCATGAGTAGCCAGTCCATGATTTCATGCATCGTTTTTGATAAATTAAGTAACCGTCACGGCGCGTTACATATAATGTATACTCCCATATACGCACCAAACGGTAATGTTTGTGGCGTACTGAGCCAAGGCTATGATTACACGAGAATGTTTTGGGGCTGTAACAACTTTAATAACGCGGACTTCAATATCAGCCTATTGAAATCTCTAACACAAAGACAGCGAAATATTCTATACCTGCTAGCTATAGGTTACAGTCAAAAAAGAGTGTCTGATGCTCTTAACATAAAAAGAGGAACTGTTAGTAACGTTTGTTACCAAATCTCTATTCGTCTTGGGTTTGAGTCTTATTCCGTCGAAAAATTACTTGAGCGAATTGGCCGCTATAACATAATAAAAACACTAGATGTTCCTGATATAAATATAAAGTCAATGATAATGTATTTTGTGCATTCTAAATCACTTGAATACAATGATGAAATTGTAAAGATCATTGAGAACCCTTTTGATAATTAAACACCATACTTTAAGATAAGATATGAACCAAAACAGTAAAATAATATTTTGAGGGATTTAAAAATTAAGAATATGCGTAAAATATTTTACTTGATATCTGGTGTTAGTGTATGCGGCTGTAGTTATTTTTCACCCAGTTATACTAAGCCAAATATGGATATTCCTGCTACATGGAACTCAAAAACTACATCGATGGGTCCAATAAGCGAGAGCTTACCTTATTTGGCATGGTGGCAAAAATTCAATGATCAAGACTTGAATAACTATATCGAATCTGGTCTAAAAAACAATATGAGCATTAGCGTTGCCAAAGCAAACTTAGAAGCAGCACAAGGACAGCTGCTATCTGCAAAATTAAACTGGGTACCATTTTTAAGTGTCTTTGGTGGTGACATTAGTGGTAATTCGCAAAATAGCGTCACCCCAATTGGCAATTTAGGAACCATCGCAAATAGCGGAGCATTTTATGCTATCTTACCAGCTTATACCTTAAATGTATTTACTAATTACACCTTACAAAAGCAAGCAAACTATAATGTTGAAGCAGCTGAAAATGCACAACTAAGTGTTCGTTTAGCTGTAATTGGACAAGTCAGCGCTGCATATTTTTCTTTTTTAGCTCAAGAGCAAATGCTTGATCAATACAAAAAACTTAATACCACGTTAGAAGAGCTGGTAAGTGTGACTGCTGCAATGGATAAAAGAGGACTGGTTAATAATTTATCAGTTCAGGAATTAAGCAGCAAACAGCAGCTAATAGAAGGTCAAATCGCTTTAGCTGAGCATAATTTGCAACTTGCAAAGAATGCCTTACGGATGCTAATCAATCAAGCACCAGGTAACCTTACTGCTAAAAATAAATTTGCGAAAATAAATCCTAATCAAGTCATACCAAGCAATATGCCGGTCTCTGTGATTGCAGCAAGACCAGATATCATGCGTGCTGAAGCGCAGCTTAAGGCAGCAAATGAAGGAATCAGTGTAGCTTCCAGCGCACTGTTACCGAGCATTAACCTGAATTACTTTTACGCACAAGGATCAGGCCAGCAAACGTTTAACAATGCAGTACCAAATGTTCCGGATCCAACCATTCAAAATGGAAATACCCAAAGCTACTACGCGGCATACGCTAATTGGGTTATTCTCCCAAGTGTATTTGGTCAAATAAATACCAATACCGCGTTATTTAAAGCCTCATTAGCAAACTATAAGTATGTTGTTAATACTGCGTTACATGAAGTAGACAACTCTTTATCTGCAAATAATGGCTGGAATAAAAAAATGTTGGCGGATACAAACGCAGTGAACAAATTGGAAAGCGTCGTACAAACAAAACAAGCCATGTTTCAACGCGGATTATTGCCCTACAGCTTAGTACTGATAGCAAAATCAGAACAACAACTATTAGCAATTGATGCTACTCAGACCAAGTTACAACAAATGATATCTTTGGTCAACGTTTACCAAAACCTAGGTGGTGGATATAAATACTCAACTGAATCAGAAGGTAATGAAAACAAATGAAATTAGTAAAAAAATTTAATTTTGCAACTTTAATCTTTGGTACTGGCAGTATAATTGCATTAGCCTACTCCTTAACTTATTTATTTCCAGTTACAGATGAAGCTTTTGTAATAGAAAACATGACCGCGATTTCTTCTGCTGTCACAGGTCATGTTGAAGAAATCTATGTAAAAAATGGACAAGAACTAAAAAAAGGAGATCCTATTTTATTGGTTAAACCGGAGAAATACGACCTTGAATACAAAGGAATTAAAGCACAGTATGAGCAAGCAAAAGTAGGACTAAGCGTGATCAGTCAACAAATTCAGGTCACAAGTGCCAATATGCAGGCAGCAGAGGAACAACTAAACCGAATGAAGTATGAGTACTCACAAAAAAGTGCACCGGATGTAGGCAATGGAGTACCGCAGATCGAACTAAAAACGCTTGAATTTAACATCAAGTCACAACAAAATGTCGTATTAGGTTTACAACGCCAGATTGATTTAGAAAAAATCGAGCTAAAAAAAGCTCAGACAGGAATTGCAACATTATCTGCCGCAGTTGATAAAGCTGCAATCGACGTTTCTGATACCATGGTTAGAGCTCCTGCAGATGGTTACATCCAAAACATGTATATGGGAGTTGGAAGCTCTGCTCTTGCACATGTAGGACTTTTAAACTACGTGGATACTAGTGAAGTTTTTATTCAGGCGAATATGAATGAAACCGACCTTAGCAACGTGCAAGCTGGTGATAAGGTTCTGATTTTTCCACGCGCATATCTTGGCCGAAAAATATTTCATGGCGTAGTAATGTCGAATAACTGGTCAGTGGATCGCCAGCATATTCTTCCCGCCAAAGAAACTCAACTTATTTTGAGTCAGAATCACTGGGTTAATCTACCGCAAAGATTGCCAGTTCAAATCAAAGTACTAGATAATGACCCGCAGCATCGGCTCTTGCCGGGCATGAGTGCCTATGCTTATATTCGGACTAAGTAGTAAATGTTCCTCTATAGTCTGAGTAGTCGATTGGATCGCATAGATCCTTACTGGTATGCTCGTCTGATAGGTCTCAAAGCAGCGTATCTGGCAACAGGACTATTCATAGCAAACTTAATTTTAAAGCCAGCATCACCTAGCGTAACCATGCTGATGAGCGCCGTTGGGATTCTGATTGCTGAAATGCCAGCTATAAATACACCGGATAAGAAAGACAAGATATATTTGGGATGGGTAATCTTAGTCTGCTTAACCATTGCAATTTTTTCAACCACTGGATTTTTACAATTACCATTTATCCTGACTGTTGGAGCATGGGCGTATTTTCTTTATTATTCCTTACGTCACAAACCAGAAGTATTTGCTCTTGTTAGCGCTCTTTTAATGATGGGAACTATTTCTCAGGAAGGTCTTAAAATTGGTAATTTTTTTCAGATTTGGAACAACACTCTTTTTATTCTTGAGTTTTCATTGATCACGTTTTGGTTACACAAATCATTTCCATTTTTATATCATAAAATATGGCTCAGTAGTTTACTACGTAGTCTGGAAGTACTAATCAAGATGTTAAAAGAAGAAAACGTTACCACGAGCAAAATACTACGTAAGCACAGCATGATTAGCCTCTCCAGTATGAATCTGTTAGCTAAGCGTAGCTATATCGACTATGTAAAGATAATACATGAAAATATGTCTGGTTTACATTTGTATGTTTATCATCAAATCCATAGTATACGCAGTGGGACAGACAATTTAGAATTACAAATTGATGGCTTGGAACAGCTGTACAACGCAATTTTGCATGGCAAAAGGTGTGAAACAAAGCCAGATCTAAACAAGAGTACAGGCGATGGATTTTATCAAGAAAAACTCGCAGAACTAATCATTAACTGGAATCGGTTATGCTTACATCTCAAAAATTAATTCATCGGCGAATTATCCATATTGTAATTATCATTATGACCGCATTTTTTGCTTATCAATTCAGCAATTGGGGAGACGCCTTATGGATTCCAATTTCGGTATTAGCTATCCTTGGTCCATTTAGCCCCGGTAACTCAATAAATAAATCCAAACAAAGGATGCTTGGTAGTATTGGCGGATTATTACTGAGCGTATTATTTTGGTTTTTTTTGCAAAATTTTCCTAATTCTTTACCAGTTATAGCGGTAATTTTAATTTACTGCGTCGGTTTTTGTTTAATGCAAAAATATACCTTTTTTATTATGCTCGTATCCATTATGCTTTGCATTAACTTTGATTACATGAATTTATTTTTTAAAAATGAAATATTATTTATTACTGACCGGATTATGTGTGTTTTGACCGGAGTAATAATTTGCCTGTTTTACGAATATTTCATCTTCAGACGTAGCTATGATAATGCAATTTGTTTAATTGAAAGTGAGCGAATTGACAGCTTAATGCAATCATTGACAGAAAAATCAAAAAAATATGAAGATAGTTCGGCAGATATTTGCGCTGTTAAGCTAGATGAATGTATTAATCCACTTATTGTTGAAATTGAGCGTTTGGAGCAGCTCAAAGAAATGTTCACACACAGTTATAGTGATCAGAAAAAACCTCTGTTACTAATCGAGTCATACCTAGAAAAGCTTAACTCATTATATGAACAACTAACATTGGAACTATACAGTTCATTGAGATAGCGTAAAACGGTTAACACCTATTCTCTGCGCCAAAAATAAGATGATTGCAGCTCACAACAAAAACAAGATTTTGTAGCATCAATAATTATAAGATAATATTGTTTGCATAAAAAAGAAATCGCCGCCATTAACCAAATCTGAGGTGGGTGCAATTCCGTAATCAGCTTCCCAATGAACGATTAAACCCCGCGGAGCACCTTCGGGTACCCATTTGATATCCAAATCCCACTCCTGCATTGGGCTTACAGTATTAAATTGCTCATATGCAATTTCAATTTTAGTATGACTATCCCCGGGTATCGGCCGGAAAGTAGTTGCTGCGCGCCATGAATTACCAGCTCCCTGCTCAATCAATCCTGCACCAAGCCCAGAGGTATATAAGGGATCATTAACGATTGTAAAAGTATATGGCGAAATAAAGCCACCACCATAAAATGAACTCTGTTGACCATACATACCATCATAAGATAACTCAGCTTTAAACCATTCATCATAACTATAGGCAATTTTGGCACCGCCCAAATAACTATTTACACCACCATAACCAACTAACTCTGGAACAGTATTTGCCATACCCCAAGTATTCTGATTTCCGACTTGAACTCCAAAATTAAATTTGTTATTGCTATTAAGATGTACTTGATAATTTGAATCAGCGTATAGAGTATTGGCATATTCGGAGAAACTGTAACCCCACAGATTTAGATTATAATCTGCAGATGGTTTATAAATCGCACCAAAAGCTAAGCTTCCATCACTCCCATAACCATTTGGTATTACTTGTTGCAAACCTGTAGATGGGCTACGAGTAACAAAATTTCCATAACTGGAATTATACATTGTGTCCTGATTAAAGCTATTAGAGCCCATTTCCTGATAGGCATTGGTACCAATCGCAGTTAGACGCCAGTTATCAGTCATTTGATAATTAACTAATATCCCCTGAAATGTTCCTGATACCAACATTGCATCATCATAAGAGTTCATCCACGGTGTTTCAAGAAAAATCCAGCCACCATCAACCTGAACATGATTAGGTAATTGATATTCCAGATAAAGCTCGGATGGTGTAACAACTTGTTGGTTAGGTAATAATGCATAAGAAATATCACCTGACAAATAACGATAGCCGGGCTGCAAAAACGGATTAACGACTTCGAGCATACCACCAAGAGCAAAACCATCGACATGCCCTGATTGCATAAATAAGTTTGCACCATAAGCATAGTTATTATTGGGCACATTAAGTACAGCCCAACTCGCTAACCCAACAGCATTATACGTACCATTAGTAAAAAACTGTTCCCATAACCCTTTGTTTTGAATATCGCT
>SSGY01000024.1 GCA_008017145.1 Neisseriales bacterium | reverse complement strand
CTTTAGCACCAAGTGGAACTTGTACTATTAGCTTCAACGTAACTGAATCAGGTGGAAATACCAATATTACAATTCCTTATACTGGTGGTAGTGTTAGCAATGTAGTTGCTAGTGTAACATGGTATAACGGTGTAGGAGCAGCACTGGTTTCAATGTCTAGCTCTGCAGATCCGCTTTCTTTTTTAGCAACTGTTGGTGGCAGTACCACTATTACTGTTACCAATATTGGTGGCTATAGCCTCAATAACATCAGCATTCCAGCGCCAATTGTTGTGGGAGGTAATGCTAGCGCTACTCTTGGTGCTAATAATTGTGCAACGATCGGCTCACTGGCAATAGGTAGCTCATGTGAATACACAGTTAATGTAAATGATAATCAAGTTGATCTTGGCGGGCAAATCAATGTGGGTTTTAATGCTATTTATGCTGGTACTGGTGGAACAACGTCTTATAACCGAGTATTACCTATTACCTATAGTTCAACTAATTATGGCCCAATCTTAACTATTTCTCCAGATATTTCTACTATGACTATTAGTGGCAATAGCATTGAATCAACTACACAGGATTTAAGCATTAGTAATAGCGGTAATCTACCAGCCGATTTAACTTCATTAGCGTTGAGTGATAATCCTGAGTACCTGACTCTATTAGTAAATACTTGTGGTTCTGTATTGGATGCCGAGTCGTCTTGTAGTGCAACTGTAAAATTGGGACCTACTTTTAGTCGCGATGAATCATCAGGTCTTGCGCAGTTTTTGGTGGAGTATACCAGCGCTGGACAAACTCCGGTTGGAAATATTAGCAGCGATATTAACTGGACAGTACAAGCGTATGACCAAAGTATTTCACTGGTTGAACAAACTGCTTTTGGAGTAACGAGTGGTAATGGTGATTCAGTGGATACTCCATATATCTTTACTGCCAGAGGGCGAGATGTAGTTGGTAAATCAATTACGTTAACTTATAAAAATACTGGCAGTCACGGGATGAAGATAACTGGTATTCAAGATGCAAATTCTGTTTATGCTTGGAGTATCGGTGGCAATGGTACAACTTGTATAGCAGGTAGCACTACTTTAGCACCAAACGATATTTGTAAAATTGTTTATGATAATGTTCTAGAATCTAATATTTTAGCTCTAGGTGCGGTTGGTACAGCATATGCTGAAAATTTATATGTACCTAGACTTGTTTATCAAGATGTTGATACTCAGGGGATACAGTTCAACGCAATCCCGGTGTTACCGAATGGAAATGATATCATCTATGCCCAATCAAATCAAGCAACTTTAGCGAACTCTATCGTACTAAATGAATCAGGAACACCCAATGAGACTGTTACGGTCAGTCACTTATTGGCAAATGCTGATGATGCGCTTAATGTTACCGTTACTACTAAAATGGAAGATTATTTCAATACAGCACCAGGTGGTACGCCTTCGGCATGCACCTATAATTCTGCTGATGGTATTATGACGCAAACTTGTATAATGGGTAAAGATAATCTATCAATGTCGGCTACCTATCTAGTAAATCAAAATTATTTCAATAAGAAACAATTAATCTTAACTGCATTATTCAGCGTCGATAATCTTAGCCAAATTGTTTCAATGAGCCCATTGGGGATTAATATTGATTTAGGCAAGATACCTACTTTTGTGGCTGTCGGTACCGGAGGCGTAATTTTATCTTCACAAGATGGGGTTAACTGGGAATCTGCTTCTATTAGTTCGGATTATTTTAATGGAATTACTTTTGCTGATAATAAATATGTTGTGGTTGGGAATAGTGGTGCTGTTTACACTTCTAATAATGCTTCAAATTGGATTTCTCAGGTTTCAGGAACGGTTCAGGAATTATTTGAAGTAACTTATGGTAATAATCTCTTTGTTTCGGTAGGTTGTCAGGGAACAATTATCACCTCACCAACAGGAGTAAACTGGAGTTCGCAGACTGGGATTAATTATTGTGATATTTATGGCATTGCTTATGGTAATGGATTGTATGTTGCAACAGGTCAGGGGGGGTATATTCAGACTTCTCCTAACGCTATAAATTGGACAGAGCAGCAGAATGTACCGACAAATGAAGAGTTAACCGCAGTAACTTATGGCGGTGGAAAATATATCGCAGTTGGTACTAATGGAACCATTCTTTACTCAGCAAATGCTGTTGACTGGAATAGCGCAGATAGTGGAACTAGCGCACAAATTGGTGCGGTAATTTATGCTAATGATCAATATGTGGTAGTGACCCGTGATGGTGGTGTTCTTACCTCAGCGGATGGAATGGTATGGAATGCTCAGGTAACTAATAATGTGAATCCGCTCTATGGTATTGCATATAGCAATGGTCAGTTTGTTGCCGTTGGAACACTAGGGACCCCATTCTAACATCTCCTGATGCAGTAAATTGGACAACTCAAACCAGTATTACATCAGAGAGTTTGTATGGAATCACGAGTGTTAATTAGCATCAGTTAAGTATTATGTTTAAAAGGATTGATGACGTGCAGATATGGCATAAAATTTTTAATTTTAACCACAGGGAAATTAAATGGATATCAATTGGGCTTGTACTGTGTAACATTGTAGGATGTGAGAATGGCAGGCCAGTTGCATCTGGTCCGATTCTGACCAGCAGTAATATTCCTTTGATTGATACGATTTATGAAAGTGGCGGTTCGGTTCTTGTAACTAACGCGGGAAATGGGAATGCTGAAATAGCATCTGTTGTCGCTGGTGCTGGCATCAGCAATTTGCTTGGTTGCAGCGAGATGACACTAGCCCCAGCAGAGTCTTGTACGATTAGTTTTAACGTTACTGAATCAGGCGGCAATTCCAGTATTAATATTCCATACTCAGGAATTAATGGCACTATTACTCTTTCCGCAGGTGTAAGCTGGTATAACAGTCGTGGTGGATTTGCATTAGTTTCAATGTCAGCAACTAATAACCCAATCTCATTTGAAGTTAATCAAACTGCTACAAGCGTTGTAACGATGACTAATATTGGTGGATATACTTTATATGATATTGTTATTCCGACACCTGTTATTTTGAGTGGTAGTGCAACAGCAGTAATTAGTAACAATAGCTGTACTGGATCTTTGCGGATAAATTCTTCTTGCAGCTATGATGTCAATATAACTGACACTGTGATTGAGCAAAACCAACAAATAAATTTGGGGGTTGGTGCTAAATACTCTGGTCCTAACGGTGAAACAGTTTATAGTCGCTCGTTGTTGCTTGATTATACTTCTTATCCGTTATGAGAGTTTATGCGTGAATTACCATGATGGGTTAAAGCATTAGAAAATAAGGCAAGTTTATAATAGAACTTGCCTTATTCATCTAGACGTGATTAAGGTGTGTAATACAGGGTTGACAGGCTGCTAGTTGACTCACCAGGCAAGCTTCCTTGGAAAGATAATGATGGTTGCCAATAATCAATACTCTCCTGACGCATAATCAGATTGGTATATGAGCCGTAGTTGCTCTGTATATTGGGGATATTTCCACCAACCAATATCCAATTTGTACCATCAAATTTTTTAACCTTGATGTAAGCACCTTCCTGATAAGCGACATATGGCGTGTTTGTTTTGATATCCATTGATAGGCTTACCCAAGTAGTTACTCCTGTCGTGATATTACTATTTCCAACTGAGACCCAGTTAGTACCATCAAACTTCTGTACAGCAAGTAGCTGGTTTGAACTTTCGTAAGCAACATATGGTGTTCCGTTGGTATCAACTGCTAGACTGATGTAATTGGCATCACTGCCATTAAATCCTTTAGCTCCAACATATGCGAAATCATATGATTCTGAAATGCTATTGTAGGCAAATTTTTCAACACTAACACCTCCACCATTTGCAGCATCTTTATATGCTACATAAAATGGTGCTTTATTTCCTACTGCAGTCGGCGTTCCTGCTAATTTAATTTGAGATGCAGCCCCATCGCTCAAAAGATTGTAAAAATTTTGTTCACTGGCAAAAAATATACTTAATCTACTGTTTCCTCTAAACGCAGGCGCTGCACATATACCACTTTCCATTTGTTGCTGAACTAATACATAGGTTAGTTCATTGCTAAATGCTATGATTTGTTTTGCTGATGTATCTAACGTCATAGTAGCTTCACTGGCTTTAGCTTGGTGTTCAATTGGTTCTGGGCAGGCCTCAACTCCGGCATAAGGTGGGGTTGGCGTATAGGTATAGCTTTGTAGTTGTATTGGACTAGCACTATTTGCAAAGTCAATTTTATCTGGTAACGCAGCTAAAAATTGAATGACTCCACTAGGCTGTGGTGTTGGAGAATATAAGTAGGCGATATTAATTGTGTTTATAGCAGATATGGCAATGGATGAGTTATATGATGATAACGACATATTTTGTGTTGATGCTATTTGTTGCCAGCCAACGGATGGTTGGCTAAACATATAACGATAGATAGCTAATGATTCAGATCCTTGATAAGAAAGGTAGAGATTGCCTACTTGATCACTGGTAAAACCAACGTTATTTGCTCGTCCATTAACCGATGGTGCAGACGTTATTGAGTTCCAACCTGTTGCAACAGGTGTAACTGTTGGTGTCGGTGTCGGAGAAGTTGTTGGGTTTGGTACTGGAACTGGTGAGTTACCAACTGATCCGCCGAACGGAACACAGCTACTTATGATTAATGATATTGTCATTGCGGAGGTTAAATAGAAAATATGTTTGGGTTTTAAATTCATGAATCTTTACTCTATATTTGTATGAAACGCTGTCGTATCGTATGTTAATAAATGTTTTGGCACTGAGCCATTAATTTGAATATTATAGCATATGTATTTGAAAGGCTTGTTGTCTTCATAACAGGCTCACCTATTCTAGTGTAGTTGTGCTAAAATATGGGCGATTCTTATTTCACGAGGCGAATGATGCATAATCAATTTAATACTTTGTCAGAATTAACTACCCTAAGCGGGAAGTCTTATAAATACTACTCTTTACCTAAACTAGCTGCGGCTGGATTTAATCTTAAAAAGCTTCCGGTTTCGATCCGAATCGTTCTTGAAGCCGTGTTGCGTAACTACGACAACGTAAAAATTACTGAAGCACACATTCAACAATTAGCTAGCTGGGGTGCGAAAGCCGAGCGGGTTGATGAAATTCCTTTTGTGGTAGCTCGCGTGGTTTTACAAGACTTTACTGGTGTTCCATTATTATGTGATTTGGCAGCGATGCGTACTGTTGCTGACAAGCTTGGCAAAGATGCCAAAATTGTTGAACCATTGGTTCCAGTTGACTTAGTGGTTGATCATTCGGTGCAAATTGACTACTATGGTAATAAAAATGCCTTACGTGAAAATATGGAATTAGAGTTTGAGCGTAACAATGAGCGTTATCAGTTCATGAAGTGGGGTATGCAAGCCTTTGATACTTTTGGTGTAGTTCCTCCAGGGATTGGAATTGTTCATCAGGTGAATCTAGAGCATTTATTCCACGGTGTACAGTCTAAAGATGGCGTGATTTACCCAGATACTTTGGTCGGAACTGATTCACATACTACAATGATTAACGGTGTTGGTGTCGTTGGTTGGGGTGTTGGTGGAATTGAAGCCGAAGCTGGTATGCTTGGTCAACCAGTTTATTTCTTGACGCCTGACGTAGTTGGGGTTGAACTTAAAGGTAAATTAAACGAAGGTATTTTGGCAACTGATTTAGTGTTGACTATTACTGAAATGCTTCGTAAAGAAAAAGTTGTTGGTAAATTTGTTGAGTTTTACGGTGAAGGTGCAGCTAGTCTGTCAGTTACTGATCGTGCAACAATTGCGAATATGGCACCAGAATACGGTGCAACTATGGGCTTCTTCCCTGTAGATAGCGAAACAGTGCGTTTTATGCGTGCAACTGGGCGTAGTGAAGAAGATTGTGAGTTATTTGAACAATATTTCAAAGCTCAGGAATTATTTGGTATTCCTAATGCTGGTGAAATTGAATACACGAAAGCTTTATCCCTAGATTTATCGTCAATCAAGCCATCATTGGCAGGACCAAAACGTCCACAGGATCGGATTGAACTAGATAAAATGAGTTCAACATTTAATTCATTATTTGTTAAACCAATTGCTGATAATGGCTTTAACAAACAAGAAAGCCAGTTAACTGAGCGTTATCCAACTAAAGCTGGAATTGATATTGGTAATGGTGATGTGCTGATTGCTGCAATTACATCATGTACTAATACCTCTAATCCAAGCGTATTGCTAGCTGCGGGTTTATTGGCTAAAAAAGCGGTTGAAAAAGGTCTTAAAGTTCATCCACGAGTTAAAACTTCGCTAGCGCCTGGTTCACGAGTAGTAGCCGATTATTTACAAAAAGCTGGTTTACAAGAGTATCTAGACCAATTAGGTTTTAATATCGCCGCTTTTGGTTGTACTACTTGTATTGGTAATGCGGGTGATTTACGTCCTGAATTTAATGAAACGATTGTTGAAAAAGACGTGATTGCATGTGCTGTATTATCTGGTAACCGTAATTTTGAAGCGCGGATTCATCCAAATATCAAAGGTAATTTCTTAGCGTCACCTCCATTGGTAGTAGCTTTTGCTTTAACTGGTAAAGTTAATGTTGATTTGACTAAAGAGCCAATTGGCAAGGGTAGTGATGGTAAAGATGTGTTCTTAAAAGACATCTGGCCAACTTCAAGTGAAATTGCAGCATTAATGCCATTAGCGCAAAATGCGGATACATTCAAACGCCTGTACCATGATTTAACTAAAGATCATGATTTATGGAATAATATTAAATCAGCTAACGGTAATGTTTATACTTGGCCAGATTCAAGCTATATCGCTGAACCGCCATTCTTTGCAGATTTTGCAATGACTTATGGTGATATCCATGATATTAAAGGTGCGAAACCATTGTTAATTTTAGGTGATTCAGTTACAACCGATCATATTTCTCCAGCAGGATCGTTCAAAGCAACTACTCCAGCAGGAAAATATTTACTTTCGCGTGGGGTTGAAGTTAAAGATTTCAATTCTTATGGTTCTCGTCGTGGACATCATGAAGTAATGATGCGCGGAACTTTTGCCAATGTACGGATTAAAAATTTGATGATTCCAGCTGCAGCAGATGGTGCGCGAGTTGAGGGTGGTTATACACTATATAATGGTACGCAGACCACCGTTTATGAAGCAGCAATGCAATACGTTGCAGCTAAAACTCCAACGATTGTGATTGCTGGTGAAGAGTATGGTACTGGTTCATCACGTGACTGGGCAGCTAAAGGTACCCAGTTATTAGGTGTTAAAGTGGTTATTGCTAAGAGCTTTGAGCGGATTCACCGTTCTAACTTAGTTGGAATGGGTGTTTTACCATTGCAATTTAAAGCTGGTGAATCAGCGGATAGCCTTGGTTTAACGGGTAATGAAACTTTTGATGTTTTAGGTATCAACAATGAGCTTAAAGCGCAACAAGATGTGACATTGCGCGTTACTTATGCCGATGGTAAGTCTAAAGATGTTATAGCATTATGCCGAATTGATACTCCGATTGAAGTTGAGTATTATCGTCATGGCGGAATTTTACCGTATGTATTACGTGAAATTCTGAGCAAATAGCATTTACTGAAATTATAAAAACAACGCCGCATCACTTTTTGAAGATGCGGCGT
>SSGY01000219.1 GCA_008017145.1 Neisseriales bacterium | reverse complement strand
TTACAAATGCTCTTAAAAAGTGATGCAATTAAAGTTTCACGGCTAATTGGTGCCAGTGATAGCTTTATTATGCGTCCATTGATTCACTATGCAGTATGGCAGGTTACTTTAGCTACCGCGATTGCTGTTGGCAGCTTACATTATCTAACTAAGTCGCTTAATGCTATGTTTGCCAATTTTAGCAATTTATTTGGCAAGGGTTTTCAGTTAGCTCCTTTGGAATTATTTCAATTTGGCGCTTTATGGTTAATATTGATAATATTCACCATTTTCACGGTATTTTTGGCTGTGCAATGGGTATTTCGCAATAGTCATAGCCATTAGGAGTATGCAAATTTTTAAACATATGAAATTAAGTGACTTCGATTATCACTTACCTGAAGAATTAATCGCCAAGAATCCATTAAGTAATCGTAGCGACAGTCGCTTATTGGTGGTTAATGAGCATTTGGAAGACCATAATTTCAGCGAAATTATTAATTATATCAATCCTGGTGATCTTCTTATTCGCAATGACACGCGCGTGGTAAAGGCACGAATCTTTGGGCATAAACCTAGCGGTGGCAAAGTTGAAGTAATGCTTGAGCGAATTATTGATCAACAGCACTTCATTGCTCATGTTCGTACTAGTAAACGAATTAACCTTGGCATGGAAATTATTCTCCCCGATGATTTAGTTGTAACCGTTAGCGAAACTTTAGACGGTTTATTTGCTCTGCAAACACGAACACCGATTGATTTATATGCATATTTAGAGCACCATGGTAATTTACCACTGCCACCGTATATGCAACGGCAGGCTGAGATCGCTGATGAATCACGCTATCAGACAGTTTATGCCGCACATAATGGTTCAGTAGCCGCCCCAACTGCAGGCTTACATTTCACGCCTGAAATACTGGCACAAATTGAGGCTAAAGGTGCACAAATTGCCAGTGTAACGCTCCATGTTGGCTCAGGTACATTCAAACCTGTCAGTGTCGAAAATATTAGCGAACACAAAATGCATAGTGAAGTTTTTCAAATCAATGAAAAAACAATTGAATTGATCAAACAAACCAAGGCTCGTGGTGGCAAAATTATTGCGGTGGGTACAACCAGCCTAAGAACCTTAGAATCTGTTGCCAAGCGTGGATTACATGCGCAAAGTGGTGAAACGGATATCTTTATTACACCCGGATTTAAATTTAAGCTAGTGGATAAACTAATTACCAATTTTCATTTACCCAAATCAACCCTATTAATGTTGGTTTCAGCTTTTAGCAGCAAAGATAAAATTAATATGGCTTATCAACATGCAATCAAAAATAACTATCGTTTCTTTAGCTATGGCGATGCCATGCTCTTAACTCGTCAGGATTAATTATGGAACAAAATAAAACTCACTTTGGTTTTAAAACCGTTGAAGAAGATAAAAAAGCCAATCTGGTTGCCGATGTTTTTCATTCGGTAGCAGGTAACTACGATATTATGAATGACGTAATGTCAATGGGGATGCATCGGGTCTGGAAACAGTTTACCTTTTTTACTGCCGAATTAAAGTCTGGTGATAAAGTATTAGATATCGCTGGTGGTACTGGTGATATGACTCGTGGCTTTAAAAAAATTGTCGGTGAATCTGGTGAAGTTTGGCATACTGATATTAATTCATCGATGCTTAAAGTTGGGCGTGATCGTTTGTTAAATGAAGGTATCCTAACCCCACAATGCCTCTGTGATGCCGAAAAACTCCCTTTCCCGGATAATTACTTTAATGGTGTTTGTGTTTCATTTGGTTTACGTAATATGACGCATAAAGATCTAGCATTGAGTGAAATGTACCGCGTACTAAAACCAGGTGGAATTTTAATGGTACTCGAATTTTCTAAAGTCTATAAGCCATTATCCAAACTCTATGATCTTTACTCATTTAAATTTTTACCGCTCATGGGTAAATTGATTGCCAAAGATGCCGAAAGCTATCAATATCTGGCGGAATCAATCCGTATGCACCCCGATCAGGAAACTTTGCAACAAATGATGTATGGTGCTGGTTTTGCCAAAGTAAAATACCATAATTTGACTTTGGGTATCACGGCGCTACACAAGGGATATAAGTGCTAAAGTGCAATATGCTTGTCTATAAAATTTATTGATTTATTATGGTTATGATATTATTCGGGTTGTTTCGTTGATTACATCACTTAAGTGGTAATAAAAAATTTGAGGTTTAATAATGAGTGAAGAGTTAATTCAAAGAGGCTTAGATAGAAAAAATCCTACTTCAAAAATTGGTAAATGGGATTACTTTAGTATTGGCGCAACTACACTTAAAGCACTAAAAGAAGCATCTATCATTAGAAATGTAAATTATGGTTATCTTGAGTCAAAAAAAGTTGATGGTATTATCATCCATAATAAAGACGTTATCGCGGTTATAGAATTTAAGCAACCAAAAGAGTTTAAAACTAAAGCCCAAAAAGAAAAGGCAATAACTCAAGAAATAGAAGTAGCAAAAATTTTAGGTTCAAAAATTATTATTGCAACTGATACCATAGATACTATCTGGGTTAATTCTTTAACTGGTCAAAAAATTTGTAATGAATCAGGTATTGAAATAAAAACACCGTTTAACCCATCCGACGAGAATTTACCCTTACTTATTGAGAAAATCAATTATTCTATTAATGAGAAAAATAATAATATACTTCCAAAAAAGCTTGTGAATCCAACAGATTTAGCAAAATCAATATGGCAAGATATTTGGAGCGTAAGTGGTGCTACACCAGAAAATTGTCTTTATACTTTTGTTGAATTATTTATCTTTAAGTATTTAAGTGATTTAAATATTTTAAAGAATAGACATAGTTTCGAATTTTTATTAGGAATGCAAGCTACAGATTCAACAGATGAGATTTTGCAATATTATGCAGACGAAATTAGGAAAAAAATAAAAGAACTTTTTCCATACAATCCATTAGATAATACAACTATTATCAATGGTACTATTTTTGTGAGTAAAGATCAAAAATCAGTATCTGGATATAGTTCAGTTTTTATAAAAGTTTTGAAAAAATTTGCAGAATATGGCAGGCTTGAACATATTGATTATGACTTCAAAAGCCAATTATTCGAAAGCTTTCTAAAAGAAAGCATTAGTAAAAAGAATTGGGGACAGTTTTTCACACCAATGAAAGTAATAAGAGCTATTGAAAAAATGGCAAAAGATGAGATCAAAGAAGGTGCAGTTATCTGTGATCCAGCTTGTGGCGTAGGAAAGTTTTTGCTTGAACCAATTAAAAGTAAATTATCTCAATTTTACAAAGTCGAAGGTGACTCAGTAATACCTAAAATCACTATTAGGGGTTTTGACAAAGGCTTTGATAAAGACGAACAAAAAACTATTATTTTAGCCAAAGCAAATATGCTGATTTATTTTAGTGAAATTATTAAAGACTACCCAAACCATACCGTTGCTTTTGGTAAGATTTTTAATGAAAGTTTTACGCTCAAAACTAATTCCATTCTAGGAACTTTAAGAGATCCAATAGAAAATGAATATGATTTGATTTTAACTAATCCACCTTATGTAACTAGCGGCAGTAGCAACCTAAAGGAAGAAATAAGTAAAGATAGTGAGCTAAAAAGATATTACAAAATCAATGCCATCGGTGTTGAGGGACTGTTTATGGAATGGATAATAAGAGCATTGAAACCTAACGGCAAAGCTTTTATTGTGGTTCCAGATGGTATATTTAATCGTCAAAATGACAAAAACTTGAGAGAATTTATTCGCCAAGAATGTTTTATTGATGGTATTATTTCGCTACCAATTAATACTTTTTTCACAACTAATAAAAAAACCTATATTTTGTGCCTTACTAAGAAAAACAATAAAGCAGATATCCAAACAGATCCTGTATTTACATATTTAGTTAGTGAAATTGGCGAAAGTCGTGATATTTATCGCTTTGATATCGAACAAAACGACTTAAACGAAGCGACAACGTTGTATAATTTCTTTAAGGGTAATAAATCAAGCTTTGAAAGTTTTAACAAAGACCCACGCTGTAAGATATTCCCAATCAAGTGGTTTACGGTTGATAGCTACTGGTCAATTGATCGCTGGTGGAGTAAAGAAGAAAAAATAGCTTTAGGAATTGAAGAGGAAGACAAAGCCGTTAGTATGCTTGGTTTTTCATCTTTAGTTCAAGATATATCGGATACATTAAGCAGTCTTAGTGCTGAAATTAAAGATTCCGCGGAGAAAAAATTTAATTCAGCGCAAAATTTTAAAGAAATGAAACTGGGAGAAATTTTTGATTTATCACAAAAAACCAATAATAGCAAATTTACCAAAACATTTATTGAGTTAAATAAAGGACATATTCCAGTTTATTCTGCTTCTAATGACGAGAATCTCGTAACTTATGGATATGTTAAAGATAATTTGCCAAACATAAAATATTTTGAAAATTGTATTACATGGAACATTGATGGTTCAATCGGGAAAATTTTTATAAGAGCTGGTAGATTTTCATTATCCGAAAAAGTAATACCTTTAATTTTATTTAAACAATATAATAGCCAATTAGACAATCTATTTTTGAAATATAGCATAGAAGATAGAGTAAAAGAAGAAAATTTTGGGTTTACCAATAAAGCAGGAAAAGATAAAATTGCAAAAATCTCCATTAAGATCCCAATTCTATCCAATGGTAGTTTTGATTTAGAAGCACAAAAATTAATAGCCCAGAAATATTTACTTATAGAACAGATTAAGTCTTCAATAGAAGAAGAGTTATCTAAAATAAAAAAATTAATCATTACTTTTTGATTTAAAATGATAATATTAAAATCATAAAAACATCAAATAACTCAAAAGAATTTTAAAAGAAAATTATACTAATGATAATAACCAACTTAATTACCAAACTACTAAATTTTAATTTCCACGCCAATCCGAGAGTAGTTAGCAAATGGCAAAATTTTGCGACCAAAATAATTAAACTAAAATTACCATTGTTTAGCTCAAATTTACTGCTAATACCAGAAAGCTATCAATCTCTGGCGGAATCAATTCGCATGCATCCCGATCAAGAAGGATATAAGGCATAATGTTTAACACTATCGCACTTAGTGCGCTTAATTTAGTTCTAAAAGCCAATCCTGCAACCAGTGCTGAATTGCAAAAGCTGGCAACTAAAATTGTTCGGCTAAATTTACCGCTGTTATCACTAAATTTTATTATTTCTGCTGAAGGATTGCTTGAGGCAGAATCGAGTACCCCAGATTGCACGATCACTATTCCACTAGCCGCAACAAGTCATCTAATTCATCAGGATGAACTTAAAACCTTTAAAACCCTACAAATTGAGGGTGATAAAGCTCTGGCAAAAAATCTACTTGCCGCACTAGCAACGATAGACCCGAGCAATACTTTATATTTACATCAATCTCCTTTAATCGGTTTATTTGCGGCTAAATTTGAAAAATTACTTCATAGTTTAGTAAATTATGCCAAACAAGTCAGTCATAATGCAAGCTATTCAAGTAGCCAATATATGCAATACGAAGCAGAAATAATCAGTGATCGTTATGCTTTAGAAGATTTCTATCGCCAAGTTGATGAATTAAAAGAACGCTGCGATTTGCTTACCAAGCGTGTTGAAAGACTGAGCCGACAATGAGATTTCTTCGCCTGCTAAAAATTATCTTTACTTTTAAACGCTATGGTTTGTTTCAAATTTTAAGTGTTAATGAAAAAACCAGTACCTTAGCAGCATTTATCGCAGCAATGCTATGGTTTGTCCCACAAAAACACAAAGATAAACCATTACCCTTGCGAGTTAAACTTGCTTTTGAAAAACTGGGTCCGGTATTCGTTAAATTTGGGCAACTTCTCTCAACTCGCCCCGATTTAATTCCCGGTGAGTACCTATCTGAACTATCTAAATTACAAAATCAAGTAAAACCATTTGATTCAGCTAAATCACGAGCAATTATTGAAGCATCACTCGGCAAACCGATCCAGAAAGTGTTTAGTGAATTTAGCGATGATCCAGTTGCTTCAGCTTCAATTGCACAAGTACATCGTGCACGCTTATTAGAAAATGGACATGAAGTTGCAATTAAGGTTTTACGCCCTAAAATTAGTAAAGTTATCAATAAAGATGTTCTGCTTTTAAAAACGGTTGCGGCCTTAGTTGAGAAACTATTCAAAGATGGCAAACGACTGCGTCCACAGGAAGTTATCAAAGAATTTGAGACCACAATTCATGAAGAGCTGGACTTTTTACAAGAAGCCGCTAATAGCACCGAATTGGCAAGATTGCATAAAGATGACAATCGCATAATTATCCCAGAGATGTACTATGATTATTGTACTAAAGATGTAATTGTTATGGAATGGATGCACGGTACTCCGATTTCTGACATTGCCGCGCTTAAAGAGAAAAAAATTGATTTAGTGCGCTTATCACATTATGGCGTGGAAATCTTTTATACCCAAGTGTTCCACTTTGGTTTTTTCCATGCCGATATGCACCCAGGGAACATCCTTTGCTCAGATGATGGACGCTATATTGCACTTGATTTTGGTATTGTCGGTTGTTTGTCTGATGAGGATAAGCGTTATCTGGCAATCAATATCTTAGCCTTTTTTAACCGTGATTATAAAAAAGTAGCAATTACCCATGTTGAATCTGGCTGGGCACCTCAAGATACGCCAATTGAACAATTTGAGAATGCGATTCGGGCAGTCTGCGAACCGATTTTTAATAAACCTCTGGCACAGATTTCATTTGCTCAAGTCTTAATCAAACTATTTCAAGTATCGCGCCGTTTTGGAATTGTCGTTCAACCACAACTAATACTCTTACAAAAAACCATTGTTAATGTCGAAGGATTGGGGCGCATCCTGAATCCAGAACTTGATTTATGGAAAACTGCCAAACCTATTTTAAATAAATGGCTACGTGAACAAATGGGAATCAAAGGCTTGATTCATAACTTTAAAAATGAACTGCCGCATTGGTCATACATATTACCAACTTTGCCACGAAGTTTCGCCAATACTTTAACAACTTTACAAGAGCATACTACGCTTAATCAAAACTATGCTAAGCTCGCCAATGATTATCGCCGCACCACTTATTTGTTGATGCTGATAATTGTCGTTTTAACCATTATACTAGCGATCAAACTCTAATGACCTATGCCCTAATCTTGGATAATAACCAGTACAAATTTGTAAACCTAATCTCAAGTGAAAAAAAATACAGTGTTGTCAAAGAACTTGATGGCAAAACTGACAAAAAAATTAAAAATGATAATCTGGTGTTAAGCTTTGAGGCTAAAAATGCAAATATCGTTGAACAGATTACCGCACTACAAACCGAAATAGATTTGGAGCTCCTCTGGGAACTCTCAGAAGAACAAGAAAACTGGTCGTGGTTGGAACTAGTACAACTTTACTTTGCCGAAGCAGAAATTAGTCAGCAACTAGCATTATTTTTGGCAATTGAAGTACCGGAGATTTATTTTAGCTATTTGGGTGAGCATAAATTTAAACGTTGCTCAGCCGAAGAAATTAGCACCCGTAAATTACAAATTCAACGTCAGCAAGAATATCAGCATAAATTTGATACCCTCTATGGCACGCTCTTTCAATTACAAGCTCCAGAATGGAAAATTGACCCGCTAAATCTAGTTAATAAACCAGATAAAAACTCTTTGGAATACAAAGTAGCCAGCAAGGTTGCCAAAGATCTCAAAATTTCTCTTCTTGAGCTACTTTTTAAGCTAGGTTATATTAGCTCAGTCGAAGAACTGTTAATCACTAGTTTTAATAAGCATTACTTCCCACAGGGCACTCAATTGCCTGACTTAGCGATTAACGATCATTCAACAGATATCCCACTTAATGCCGAATTAAAAGTATTTTCGATTGATGATGCCTTAACTACCGAGATTGATGACGCATTTTCAATTCAAACTACTGGTGATGGTTGGATTATTGGGGTGCATATCTCTGCCCCATCGCTCAATCCTGAGTTACTCAGCATTGCCAGCGAGCGATTATCAACTGTCTATTATCCTGGCAATAAAATTACCATGCTCCCTGAGAATGTAATCTCTCATTATAGTCTTGATCAAGGCAAACAATTACCTGTTGTAAGTATTTATTTTACTATTGATCATGAATTTACGATTACAAACACAGAATCTAAACTAGAGCAAGTGCTTATCAGTGACAATTTGCGCACGGACAATCTAGAACAATACTTTAATAGCGAAAATTTGCAGCTTGAACATGGTTATCCATATGAGAGTGAGCTTAAACTACTACATAAATTTGCGCTTAAACTTGAAGAACTTCGCGGTAGGTCGAGTGTTAATCAGTTACAGGTTGATTATAATTTTTCATTCACCGACGATGGTAAAATCGCAATTAAACCGCGTCTACGTGGCAATCCGATTGATAAACTAGTTAGTGAATTAATGATTTTGGCTAATTGCAGCTGGGGGCGAATGCTCACTAATGCCTTTATTCCCGCTATTTACCGAGTTAAGCAACCAATGCTACCAGTAGTAATGACGCTAACCCCCAATTCACATACTGGATTGAATGTTGATTATTACACCTGGGCAAGTTCACCGTTACGCCGTGCAGTTGATTTGGTCAATCAGTCACAAATTATTAGCTTGTTACAAAAGACTAAAGCTTTAACGCCAACTGATTTTGCCTTGGCAAATGTAGTCGAAAATTTCGATGAGACCTATAGTGCTTATCTTAAATTTCAAGATAGTTTGGAGCGCTACTGGTCATTGCGTTATCTAGAACAAGAGAACATCACGCAGATTAAAGCTACTTTCACTTATCGCAATAATGTCCAACTTGATGGTGTACCGATTACACTCGATCTAAGTGCACATACTAAAGCTAAACCCGCTGGAACTGAGGTAATACTTAGCTTGGATAAGTTTAATTTTGTCAATCAGACTTTTGAATTTAAACTAATCGAAAACTAAAAAATGGTGGCATAAAAGCCACCATTCAATTAAAGTCGGTTGGTTTGTCAATGCAGCAAAGATAAACCAACTTCATATACTCGAAGTATTTGATTCTTGGACGCGAAGGATTAATAAAAAGGACAACGCAGTGTAGTTAGAACTACATAAGGAGTCTTTTTTGAAATACAACAAAGTACCAAGCTTCAAAGACGATGAGTATATTAGTTTTGCAAATCAAACCTACCTAGCATCATGGTTTTATTCCATGCTTGGACAAAATCATTGATAAACTTCTGTTCATTACCATTCTCAGCATAAACTTGAGCAACTGCTTTAAGCTCTGAATTAGAACCAAAAATTAAATCAACTGAAGATGCAGACCATTTTTGCTTGCCAGATTTTCTATCATAGCCGATATACTCACCAGCTTTAGAAGATGGTTTCCATGCGGTTGACATATCCAGTAAATTAACAAAGAATGCATTATTAAGTTCACCTGGAGTTGTAGTTAACACTCCATCTTTAGAGGATTTATAATTAGCATTCAATGCACGCAAACCACCGACTAGAACCGTCATTTCTGGAACATCCAGATTTAGCATACTGGCTTTTTCAACTAATGCTTGCGGAAGCTTATTCGCACTTACACTGCCATCAGTATAATTGATAAAGCCGTCTGATTTAGTTTTAAGGTAATTAGTTGAAGCCACATCAGTTTGATCTTGGGTTGCATCAGTTCTACCAGGCGTAAATGGAACTTGAATATCGTAGCCAGCTTTTTTAGCCGCTTGTTCAATTGCAGTATTACCACCAAGAACAATCAAATCTGCTAAAGAAACTTTAGTGCCATCTTTTTTGCTGTTGTTAAAGTTAGTTTGAATTTCTTTCAATTTACCAAGAACTTTATCTAATTCAGCAGGCTCATTCATATCCCAGTCTTTTTCAGGCGCTAAAGCAATCCGCGCACCATTTGAACCACCACGATAATCAGTTTTACGATAACTTGACGCTGAATCCCATGCAGTTTTTACCAGTTCCGCCGTAGTAAGTCCAGAATTAGTAATATCTTTCTTCAATTGCGTAATATCTTTGGCAGAAACTTGTTTATAATCTGCGGCTGGAACTGGATCTTGCCAGATGAAGTTTTGTGCAGGAATCCATGGTCCCATATAACGTGATTTAGGTCCCATATCACGATGCGTTAACTTAAACCATGCTTCAGCAAAAGCTTGTTTAAATTCTGCTGGATTTTTGTAAAATTCCTCGGCATATTTATTGTAAATTGGATCTTCTTTTAATGCCAAATCGGTAGTAAACATCATTGGTTTATGATACGAATTTGGATTTTGTGCATCCGGAACGCTAATTCCTTTGGAAGCAGTCGGTGTCCATTGATTAGCACCAGCTGGGCTATGTGTCAATTTCCAATCTAAATTATATAAATTATATAAGAAATCATTATTCCATTTAGTTGGAGTAGTAGTCCAAGAACCTTCTAAACCACTACTAATGGTGTCATCGCCAACACCCTTACCAAAACTGTTCTTCCAGCCAAAGCCTTGTTGCTCAATTGGCGCTTTATCAGGCGCTGCACCAACGTACTTATCAGCAGGTGCCGCACCATGTGCTTTACCAAAAGCATGTCCACCAGCGATAAGAGCTACAGTTTCTCTATCGTTCATACCCATGCCACCAAAAGCCTGACGAATATCGGATCCAGCACCTACTTTATCTGGCTTGCCATCTGGACCTTCTGGATTTACGTAAATCAATCCCATTTGCGTAGCTGAATAATGTGGATCTAGCTTACCATTTTTAACATTACTCGAAAGTACCTCTGGACTAGTACCCCAGTTGGTATTATCTGATTGCCAGTCATCTTGACGACCAAAGGCAAAGCCAATTGGCTGCATACCCATTGATTCAAGTGAAACTGTACCAGCAAGGACAATTAAATCTGACCAAGAAACGGCATTACCATATTTTTGCTTAATCGGCCACAATAATTGGCGGGCTTTGTCTAAGTTAACATTATCTGGCCAACTATTTAATGGAGAAAAACGTTGTTGCCCACGATTTGCCCCGCCTCGTCCATCTGATAGGCGGTAAGTACCAGCATCATGCCAAGATAAGCGAATAAAGAACGGACCATAATTGCCAAAATCAGCTGGCCACCAATCTTGTGATTGAGTTAATAACGCTTGCATATCTTTTTTAAGTTGATTAACGTCTAGTTTTTTAAATGCCTCATGATATTTGTAGTCTTTATCCATTGGATTATCCACGACGTTTAAATTACGTAAGGGAGATAGATCCAGACTTTGTGGTGAAACGCTTACACTTGTAGTTGCAGCAGATGTTTCTGCCATTGCACTTTGAACCGAAAGTAGCATACCAGATACACCTAGAACTATAACAATTTTCTTCAGCATTTTAAAACTCCTCGTTATTAAAAATTAAAATATTCTGGAAGGGAGGCACTATTTTTTGAACTTCAGACCTTGTTGCATTTCCAGCTTAACTAAGTAACCATTATAATACAAATTATTTAATTAAGATAATTGATTATTTTTATTGACCCAATAGTATTTATCTATAACATTCCCTAACTGAAAAAATAGATGAGCCAGGAGTAAGCAACTTAACTCTCTTAGCTTATATTTTGCTATACTTGGCAATTTATGGTATGATTCACTGTACACATGTTAATTTAGAAGAGATAAAGAGCAAAAAATAGTAACTGTAACGACCTTATTTCAGGGGCTATCAATAATAAACCAAACGCTATATTTGTAAATGATGATAATATGAAGAAAATTTTTATCCTCGCCACCTTTGCTAAATCAAGTCTGGCGATCAGCTTGTTCCCGTTTCATAATAATGTTAGCCCAGTTAGCAAGCAATTACCGCATAACTCAAAAATCTATCAAGTCTTAAATACTAATGCAATAACAACCAAAAAAACAGAATCTAACAATTTGAATTGCTATACTCTGAATAACCTAATGCTTTCATCTGCTAAATTTATGCCAGATTTCAATAATGAATTTCAACCTAAAGAATTGCCCATGACTAAAAATATTGCCCAATGCAATGAGAGCAATAATGTTCAAATCAATACAACATTATCATCTTCTGCTAAGCTAGCATTGGCAGTGTTAGATAAAGATAGAAAATATAAAATTCTAATAACTGATTATGCTGGACAAAATATTCAGCCTATTATTATAAGTAACGCTCCAATTACATCACTATCTTGGAAGCAAGCCAATAATAGCATTGCCTATGTATCTTACGAAGCAGGAAAACCTGTTGTTTATATCCAAAATATATATACCAGCCAGCGTTATGTTGTAGCTAATTTTAATGGTTCAAACTCTTCTCCAGCCTTTGCTGGTAATTCCATACTCGTGTCATTAAGTAAAGATTACGGAACACATATCTACAAAATTGATCTTAGCAAATATACGCCGAGAAAAACTGCCACTCCGCTAATTACAACCAGTTCAATTGATACTGAAGCTGATTATGCCAATGGAAATATAATTTTTACTTCAAATCAAAAAAACACTCCTCAAATATACCTTAAAAAGGGCTCAGCTCAGGTGCAACAAATTTCAATTAATAAAAATAATATTACCGGAAGAATTTCAAATGACGGATCAAAAATATTGTATGTCCACGGCAGTAGAGGCAAATATGATCTTATGTATTACAATCTGGCTACGGCTAAAACAATAAAAATTGATTCTGGAAAAATATTATCTGGTAGTTTTGCGCCTAGTAACAATTTGATAGCCTATATCAAAAATAATGCCGTAATCATTTATAATCTTAACTCGAAGAACTCAGGACTATTGCCACAGTTGAAATATAAAGAGATTTTTGATGTTAAATGGTCAAAGTGATATGCTGAAATAATCAACTTTTTCAATACTCATAAGACTTGGGATATAATCTTTCTTTATTGAAACAGATTATTTTAAAGAAATATCATTAAAACAATTTTCGATAAAAGCAATAAAACCATCAATCAGAAGCCTCTGCGAATGTAAGTTTAGTTG
>SSGY01000175.1 GCA_008017145.1 Neisseriales bacterium | reverse complement strand
TAACTTAACTTACCGCATAAAAATTTACTAAAAACCTGTTCAGGAATTATATTTATGAGTGCTTTTAATGACATAATGTTCCATGACCTGCAAATTTTCTCTGCCGTTGTGGGAGTTAGGAGTTACAAGAATGCAGCTCAGAAGTTAGGAATTGACTTATCCAATATCGGGCGAAGAATTAAAATATTAGAAGAGCAGCTTGCTTGCCAACTAGTTGTCAGAAATAAACAAAGTATCGCAATTACTCCCGAAGGAATGCGTTTATATCAAGCATTTATAAAACACGATACAGCATTTAATGCAATGCTGGACAAATTTCAGAATAATTTAGGAAACGAAGGTGGTGATATTGACATTGCCATTCCTAGTGGAATCATTGAGTATATTCTCGCAAAGAAAATACCTCAATATCTTAAACAAAACCCCAAAATCAATATCAATTTAATAAGTCAAACCAGAGAAATGAACTTAGTTGCGGAAAAATATGACTTTGCAATTTTACGCCATATCCCACAACAAAATGCCTTAAAAATAAGAAAAATCTATGAAATAAAGATTCAATTATATTGTACCAAAGAATACAAAGACCACTATGGAGTACCCGAAAAATTAAACGACCTAGATAATCACATGCTTTTAGGGCGGATACAGGATGATTTAACTAAAATCAGATATTATCAGGTTTATAGTAAAACCGAGCATAATGCCGCCCTTCATATAAATACCCGATTTATGACTAATAATGTAGGATTGGATAAGCAGGCAGTAATGAGCAATGAGGTAATTGTAGGTGGAAATGATTATTTATATCAGGAAGAACTGGCAACTGGCAAAATTATCAAGGTATTACCAGAATATTATTTTCAAAGTGATTTCCAATCATTTTATCTGGTAAGTGATAGAAATAAACACCGCCGTAAAATTGTTCAAGATTTTATAAACTACATTATTAACATTTTTGAAGAGGTTAGCCGAGCTTCTGATTAAATAATAAGCCAAAAACAGAGTATGAAGTCAGTGAGTTAGGTAAATCACGTTTTAATAGCTATCTTGAAGTGTTAAAACAAATTCTATCACAAGCTACAGCAAATGGCTAAAGCGTCCTAGTATAACTAGTTGCAGATTGGAAACTATAACAAAATATCTAACTGACACTTTTAGGATTATAATTGTTATAATAACCAATTATTAATAAGGGATGGGTGCTATGCGAAAAATTATAATGCTAGTTTTACTCGCTTGGTGTGCAATTAGTCATGCTAGCACAGAGCAAGCAGTCTTTGCTGGTGGATGCTTTTGGTGTATGCAAGCTGATTTTGATAAATTAAACGGTGTCGAAAGCACCATCGTTGGTTACGATGGCGGCATAACTGCCAATCCTACTTATGAAACTGTTTCTGCTGGTGGCAGTGGCTATTCTGAAGTAGTCAAAGTAATTTTTGATAATAAGAAAATTACTTATTCCCAAGTGGTTAATTATTTCTTGCACCATGTTGATCCAACTAATAATATTGGACAGTTTTGCGATACTGGCTCACAATACAAAAGTAAAGTTCTTTATCTAAACTTAGGACAACAGCAGCAAGCTTTAAGTGAATTTAAAAAAGCGCAGAAACAGGTTAAACCTTTTTATACCGAGCTAGTCCCAGCTACTACTTTTTATCCTGCTGAGGATTACCATCAAGAATACTACCGTAAAAATGATTACCGCTACCACTTTTATCGCTGGAATTGCGGACGTGATGCTAAAGTTAAGGAGGTCTGGGGTGAAAAATAAATATTTAATTATCGGTTTAGCTATGTTATCAGCAGGAGCTTTTGCTGATAACAATTATCAAGATTTTAATAAGTCAGCTCGATTAAAAGAATTAACTCCCGAACAATATAAAGTGACCCAAAAAAGCGCTACTGAGCAAGCGTTTCACAATCAATACTGGGATAATCATGCTGCGGGAATTTATGTTGACGTAGTCTCTGGAGAACCATTATTTAGCTCTAAAGATAAATATGATTCTGGAACTGGTTGGCCAAGTTTTAGTAAACCAATTGATAGTAAATATATCACTACGAAAGTAGACCACGGATTTTTCAGCACTCGTACTGAAGTTATGTCTCGCTATGCAAATTCGCATCTTGGACATGTCTTTGATGATGGTCCTGCTCCAACAGGAATGCGCTATTGCATGAATTCTGCTGCAATGCGCTTTATACCAGAGAGTCAAATGAAACAACAAGGATATGGACAATATTTACCATTAGTCTCCGCTAAATAGTGCCAATCAAAGAGGAAGCAACAAAATGAAATCATTAGACATTATCATCATCACCTTGATAGGGATAGGTGCCCTATTTTGGATTGGCAGACTATTATTACGCATCAAGAGAAAAACTGGAGCATCAATTTGTAATTGCGGTAGTATAGACACACCCAAAGTAAAGAAATTTGCTAAACAAGATTGTAATAGCTAAAATTAGTAAATGAATGTGAGTAACTACCTAATTCTTCATGAGAGCTTATTTCGGCTAATGATTTTCATTGCGGTCTTGACTCTCGTAGCAATTTGGGAGATAATCTCACCACGACGTAAATTAAAGATTAGCAAATCCTATCGCTGGATAAATAATCTAGGTTTGGTATTCTTAAACACTATCCTACTTCGGCTTATTTTTCCAGTTGCCGCAACTGGAGTCGCATGGTGGGCAATCCAACATGGTTTTGGTATTATAAACTATTGGCATTTATCTGGCCGGTGGGCGATTGGATTGTCTGTTGTTATTCTTGACTTTGCGATTTATTTGCAGCATGTCCTATTTCATAAACTACCTTGGCTTTGGAAGCTGCACCAAGTTCATCATGCGGATTTAGATTATGATGTCACCACCGGTGCACGTTTTCATCCTCTCGAAATCATTCTATCAATGCTGATTAAATTTGCAGTAATTATAACCTTAGGTATCCCAGTAGTCGCGATAATTATTTTTGAGATTTTATTAAATGCTACCGCAATGTTTAACCATGGCAATATTCGGCTACCATACTCAGTAGATAAATTACTACGTTTAGTATTAGTGACGCCAGATATGCATCGCGTTCATCATTCGGTAGTAAACAAAGAACTAAATTCCAACTTTGGATTTAACATCCCATGGTGGGATCGACTCTGTGGAACCTATCAGGCTCAACCACAAGCGGGACATAAGAATATGATAATAGGGTTGAATTATTTGCGTGATGAGCGAGTAACGCAAAATTTAGCCAACATGCTATATACCCCATTTAGCCATCTAAAGAATACAAACACCTAAATAGAAAGAAAATCATGCGCAAATTTAAATTGCTGGTTATGCTGTGGAGCGTGTTCTTATCAACATTAGCTCTAGCAGCCCCACAAAAGGATTTATGGCCAATTTGGCAAGTGAATAATCCAAAGTCAGTAGCTACCATAGACAATAGTAATTATCAGAAATTTCTCACTAAATACATCGTCACTGATTCTAGTGGAGTCAATTTAGTTGCCTACTCCAAGGTTAGCCCTCCAGATCGACAGATGCTGGAAGGATATCTCGACTACCTCTCTAGTATTAAAATTTCTGAGTACAATCGTAATGAACAATTAGCCTATTGGGCAAATTTATATAATGCACTAACTATTGATACCATTTTAAAGCACATGCCAGTAGAGAGTATTTTAAAAATTAAACTCGGTGGAATATTTAGCTCTGGTCCATGGGATGCCAAACTAATCAAAGTTGAAAACAACGAGCTCTCCTTAAATGATATTGAACATCGCATAATCCGTCCAATTTGGAATGACTCCCGCACTCACTATATCTTAAACTGCGCATCATTTAGCTGCCCAAACCTGCAAAAAACGCCATTTAATGGCGCAAATATAGACAACTCACTTAATAGTGCCGCGATTGCTTACGTAAATAGCCCGCGTGGAGTTAGTATTAATGATGGAAAATTAACTGTTTCACAAATTTATGAATGGTATGGCAGTGATTTTGGCACCAGTCAACAACAAATCATTAGTCAAATAAGTAAATATGCCAATCCAGGACTCAAATTACAATTGGCAAAATTTACTCACATCAATAAATATGAATATAACTGGTCATTAAATGGAAAATAACAATTAAATGAAAAATTTAAAACGCTTTATCCCATTGATTATAATTGCGATAATTATTATTGCCGCAATTAAATTTAATATTATGCATTACCTCAATTTTGCTAGCCTACAACAATACCACGCTCAATTAGCATTATATGTGCAAGATCACTATTTTTTGTCAATTGCTATTTTTTGTATTAGTTACATAGTACTTGTAACTGCTTCAATTCCTGGAGCGAGTATTTTTTCTTTGTTAGCTGGATTTCTATTTGGTAGTATCATTGGCACTTTTCTGGTAGTAACTTCTGCAACCATTGGTGCGACTCTACTGCTAATTGCAGTTAAATTAGCTTTTGGTGAAAGTGTCGCAGCTAAAATCGGCAATAAAGTAAAATTTATGGAAACTAATTTTAAACAGAATGCTTTTTATTATCTTTTAAGTTTAAGATTTCTCCCAATCATGCCCTTTTGGTTGATAAATCTAGCAGCAGGAATCTTCAATGTCAAATTACGTGATTTTATTTTAGCTACTTTTTTGGGAATAATTCTCGGGACGTTTGTTTATGTAAATATAGGTGCAAGCCTAACTACTATTTTTGCACAAAATTCAAACGAATTTAAATTAAGCTCGCTAATCAGTCCACAAATTTTGCTGGCGCTAACCTTACTTGGCATCATTTCATTTATTCCTGTGATTGTCAAATCATTAAAGAAAGGTAAAATCCGTGGCTAATCATCATTATGATATTTGTATTATCGGTGCTGGCGCTGGTGGCTTAAGCGTGGCAGCAGGTGCATGTCAATTTGGTATCAAAGTTGCATTAATCGAGGGACATCAAATGGGTGGTGATTGCCTTAATTATGGCTGCGTCCCCTCGAAAGCCTTACTGGCTAGCGCAAAGCACTATTATGCAATAACCGAATCTGCCAAGTTTGGCTTCCATGCTAGCGCCAAGCCAGTAATAATTAGCGAGGTAATGGAATCAGTACGTCAGGTGGTTGCTAATATCGCACCGCATGATTCAGTGGAGCGCTTTACTGGGCTGGGTGCTACCGTCTATCAAGGATATGCCAGCTTTGTTGACAGCAAGAGTGTCAGAGTTAATGATGATATTATTACTGCCAAATACTTTGTTATTGCGACTGGTTCTTCACCAGTAATACCACCAATTTCTGGCTTGGATAAGGTGAGCTATCTAACCAATGAAACTATTTTTAATTTAACCGAGACTCCAAGTCATTTATTGGTAATTGGTGGTGGTCCGATTGGTTGTGAATTAGCTCAGGCATTTTTAATGCTTGGCATCAAGGTAACGCTCCTTAATTTAGATAAAATCTTGCCGCGCGACGAAGCTGATTTAGTTGCTGAGTTACGCCAAAACATGCTCAATCAAGGGCTAAACCTTTTAGAAGATATTAAGATACTCCGAGTTGGCTATAATGATACTCAACAAATTGAAATAGCCGTGGAAGTAAATGGCAGAGAACAAATCATTAATGGCTCGCACCTCCTGCTAGCCACTGGACGTAAAGCTAATATAGATAAACTAAATCTAGCTGCCGCAGACATACAGCATACAGCTCACAAAATTACCATCGATGAGAGATTAAGAACGTCGAATAAGAAAATCTTTGCCATTGGTGATGTCGCGGGAGATTATCAATTTACCCATATAGCTGGCTACCATGCGGGAATTGTGATTCGCAATATTATTTTCCGACAACGAGCAAAAGTTAGCTACCAAGCAGTGCCATGGGTGACATATACCTATCCCGAGTTAGCTCATGTCGGATTACTTGAACGCGAAGCGCAAGCTCAATATCCTAATGACACGCTAGTCAGCGAATTTGAATATAAAAGAAATGACCGCGCCCAAGCAGAACGTGAGCTCTTAGGAAAAATTAAGCTAATTACCACTAAAAAAGGTAAAGTATTGGGTGTGTCAGTCTTGGGTTTAAATTCTGGCGAATTGCTTGCGCCGTGGATAGATCTAATCAATCGTGGCGAGAACATCAAAGCATTAACCAAAAACATTATTCCCTACCCAACTCTGAGCGATTTAAATAAGCAAGTGGTTGGCGAATATTATAAGCCATTACTGTTCTCGGCAAAAGTAAAATTTATTGTCAAAATTCTAAAATTTTTCTGGTAAGTAATATATGCTCGAACAAAAATTCCGTCATCACTACCAAAAAATATTTATTGCCCCGATATTAAAAATGGGTTGTAAATTTTCTCCAACTGCAATTACCGTGCTATCTGGTATAGTTGGATTATTGGTTATCCCCGCAGTGTATTTTCATTATCCGTGGTTGGCAATAATTATACTCGCCTTTTCGGGTTATCTGGATACCTTGGATGGTTCTGTTGCACGAGCCTGTGATAATTCCAACCAATTAGGTGGCGCTCTGGATATTGTGATGGATCGAGTTGTTGAAAGTGCCGTAATTTTTGCACTTTATCTGGTTGATCCAAGCCGTGGGATTGCTTGCTTTTTGATGCTATTTGCCAATCTGATCTGCATTACCAGTTTTCTCGTGGTTGGGATCTTCGTTGAGCAAAATAGTAATAAAAGCTTTTTTTATCATAATGGTCTGATTGAAAGAGCTGAAGCGTTTATTTTTTATGCGTTGATGATTATACTTCCTGGTTTATTTACGCCACTGGCTTATGCTTATATTGTTTTAGTTTTATTAAGTGCGTTCTTACATCTGCGTTTCTTTCATTTTTGGCAGAAGGATAATGCTTAATGAGAATAATTTCAGCCTTACTCTGCTTTTTATTGATTACTTACTATAGCCTTAGAAACTCTAATCGAGTAAAGTCACAAGATGAATATTTGTTAGCTGGGCGGCATACTAAGCTCTTGCCTTTGGTCGCAACACTGGTAATGACTGAATTTAATACTGGAACTTTAATTTCTTTCTCATCTTTGGGATATTTAGCTGGCTATTGGGCATTAGCAATGCCGTTTATCTTTCTAATTGGGCTACTTTTTTATACTTTAACCGTAGCTAAGAAGTGGAAGCAGTTCAATGGAGTATCTGTAGCACATTTTTTTGCTACTCGCTATGGGCGAAAATTAGAATTACTGGTTGCAATCGTACTATTTTTAGCAATGCTTGGCTTTAGTGCTGCTTATATCAAATCGCTAACTTTGCTAATGCTGCCACTAATCCCGATCAATTCTTTAGTCCTCAGTGCTGCGTTAGTAATAGTTATTTTATTGTTAACCCTGCGTGGAGGACTAAGCTCTATTATTGCACTAGATGTCTTATCTTTTATTTTTGTTATAATTTTCTTTCTGCTTTTGGTATATTTTAGTTATCATCTTCCACAGAGCAATCAAATTCCAGCATTTAATTTAGCGCAAATGCAAGCATTACTGCCACCTAAATTCATCATTTCATTAACAATTTTAACCATGTTTAGCTATATTATTGCACCTTGGTACGGGCAAAAAATCGTCGCTGCCAAAACTCAGCAAACCGCCTATTTCGCAGCAGCAATCGCCGCAATAATAATATTTTTGCTCTATGGTTTAGGAATTTTGGCAACAGCCATTCTGCGTGGCAAAGGCGTACAATTAGCAGACATTCAGTTGGGCTTACCCTATTTGATTCGCAATGCATTGCCACACGCGCTACAGGGAGTAGCATATGTTGTGCTATTTTTTGTTGCGGCAAGTACTTTAGCTGGAGTGTGGAATGCGATGGTGACATTGGTAGTGGGCAGTATTTTTAAATCAAACTCAAGCAAAGTTAGCACCAATATTCTATGGGTTCTAATCTGTGCAATCATTGCGTACATTATTGCTAACACCTTAATTGATAATATTTTAAGTAAGATGATTTTGTTTAATATTCCTATCGTTGCATTTTGTTTTGCATTACTTGCTGGGTTTTACTGGTCAAAAGCAAATAGTCAAGGTGCTTATGTTAGTATTTTAGTCGGAATAAGTTGGGGAATATTTTGTTATTTTTATTTTGGTGAAGCAGGTAATTATACTTGGTATTGGGCGATTTACGGTATCCCACTAATCTTTATCAGTGGGATAAGCGCATCACTTCTTGGTGCTAAAAAATCTTAGGTGTTTAATCATTCTCTTTAAGAAAGAATATTTATGAATAAAAAAATTATCTTTATTGGCTTTATCGCAGGGTTTATCTCAACAATTGTATTTCATCAAGGCATTTTGGAGATTTTATTTCAATTCGGGATTATCCCTAAAGCACCATATGCAATGACTCCAACCAAACCTTTTGCCATTCCAGCCTTCATTTCACTGGCTTTTTGGGGTGGAATATGGGGGATTATCCCAGCGGTGATTTTCAAACATAATTCGGTTAAATTTGCTTATTGGTTAAAACTATTCATCTTTGGCGGTATATTTCCCCCACTATGCGCAGCATTAGTAGTTTTTCCATTAAAAGGCATCGTGATGAATTATACTCCGCCAACTATATTTCTCATGTTTATGATTAATGCAATCTGGGGTATTGGAACAGGAGTTGTAATTCAAATATTCCGAAGATTTTCCCGAATTTAATCGCGATTAACTAATCCGAATACTAAACTGCTCGCTCATAATCCGAGGTAAAATCGTATCATAACCACAAAAAATCGCTTTGTCAATCAGCTCTTCAACACTAACTACCGCAAATTTACGCAAGAGCTGTTGATGAATCGTATTGCGAACAGTACTAACGGCAATATTTTTATGTAAAATTGCGTTGAGATGCAAAGTTACTACTTTAGGCTTAACGTACATAATCAGCAAAAATAATATTAATTCCTCAATCATAGTCAGCTCAATTTTTTGCCGAATAGACACCTCAGATGCATCAGAGGCATATTGCACGATATGGCTATTGATGTAGGGTTTAAAATGTCCTAGCGAATAGATCGGGAAAAAATCAACCCGCACGCCTACGCCAACATTGCTGTCTGGATCAACTATTGGTGTTTTCTGTTTTAGAAATAATTGAATCTCGCCCTGATGGTTTTGCGAACTGATGTATTGCTGCATTTTGAGCGTTGTCAGACATTCATTATCTTCTGCAACACAGCTAGGAGCAATTTGACGAATTGGAGGCAAATCAATATAGCTTGCTGTGCGATAATCCGCACCATTCAAACCATAATCTTCACGAATAGCAGGTGATAAATAAACAAAAAGCGACTCAGGATTAACAACTATCGTTTTTTGCTCTGGCAAAATTACCATGTCCAGAGCCGCTACATAATGTTCTAAATAATTGTGCACGAATAATCCTTCAGGTTTAGCGCAATTAAATCCGCGCGATATCCTACTGCGATCTTACCTAATTGTTGATCTAATCCCATTAAACGCGCTGGCGTTAAAGTTGCCATAGTAAGTGTTTGCTCTAGGCTTAATTCACATTCATTGACACACTTCTCTACTGCTTCATTCATGGTTAAATATGCACCACCTAGCGTACCAGCATCATCAACACAACGCCCTTCACGGACATAAAGGTGTTTACCTGCAAAGTCAAACTCAGTCATATCAGTACCAGTCGGTGTAACCGCATCCGTCACCAAATAAGTTGTCGTTGGTTTTAGCTGTGATAATAACCGCACATTTGCTTTATCGACATGCAATAAATCAACGATCAACCCCAAATAAGGTGCATTTGCTAAAACAGCGGCAATTACTCCTGGATTACGCCCAGTCATTCCACTCATCGCGTTAAACATATGCGTTACGGTTGCTGCGCCATGGTTAAACGCAGCTTCTGCCTGTGCATATGTTGCATTAGTGTGTCCAACCGATACAATCACACCATGTTTTACCAGATATTCTATCTGTGCAGTAGTAAAATTCTCAGGAGCAAGCGTCATTTTAATCGGGAAAAATTTAGTATAGGGAACAATTGCTGCCAATAAATCATCTGTTGGCTTAATGATAAACTCTAAGGGATGAATACCACGTTTCTCAACTGACAAAAATGGACCTTCCAAATGCAATCCAACTACACCACGAGTATTACCGTATAGTTTAAACCATTGCTTGGTAACTTCCAAAGCTTGCATCACATCTGCAACGGCTGAAGTAATCAAAGTCGGCAGATAACTGGTTGTACCATAACGTAAATTGGTTTGGTGCATCGTCTCTAGCGTTTCAAGCGTAATTGAATCATTAAACAACACTCCGCCGCAACCGTTTAATTGTAAATCAATTAAACCAGCACTAATTACGCTATCACCAAAATCTTCAATTTGACTAGCATCATAAACCTTATTTTTATCTACAACGTCGATAATAGTATTACCATCAATCAAAACAGCTTTATCCGAAAGTAAATTTACTCCATCAAAGATATATTTTGCACTAACTACTCGCATATTTTGCCCCATAGCCTAACCCCTTAATTGAAAATAGATTCTAATCCTATATTGTACCCTATTGTATACTCATTTGATTCGAAATACTAGTAGGCATTTTGCGGTAAAGCTTACAAGTAGCAAGTGAGCCACAAAATAACGACCTAGGATGATGAATCGGCTTGAGTATATACTAATTAAGGCTTGAAATACACCATATACTCATCGTCTTTTTTATCAATACCTCGCATCCAAAAATCAAATATTTTGAGTATAAAATCGTACTTGTTTTTATGGATTTTGTATAAACAATCATGTTATACTACCAACTACAATAAATCAAAAAGAATTACCATGTTAACCAATATTAAAGATCATTATCGCAATCACTTTCAACAAATTCGCGGTATGGATTTGTTAGATTTCAATAAATTCATCTTCACTCATTTAATTTTACACTTATTTAAAACGGAGAACATACTACCGTTTATTATTGCAACATGTTCAATCGGTTTTAGCATTATTCTACAAGAGTCTCGCTTTCTATTTATTCCGCAAACTAGTGTGGCGGCATATGCCTCATTCTTTATTTTTACAATTATTGTTTCCATTATAACTTTGGTGATTTACCCAGTTATAATTATTTTTATCGTAAATTTTTTTACCAGTTATCTTAAGGATGACTCTAATTTCAAATTTTGGATAAAATTTTGCCTATTACTAATTAGTTTTACTGTCGGCGCTTTTATCTTTATGCCAGAAGGCATCTCATTAAGCTTTAAAATTCAGTTGATTCTAATCTGGCTTGGAATATACTATTCATTGGTGGGTCTATACCTTACTCATCTTAAGCACCAAGCACTTAGCAAGCTCTCCAAGAGATTAATCATGTTTATTTTAATAGTTGCAATCGCAATGAGTCGCCCACTTATGTTAATTTTTTTACATACCACAGAAGCATTAAATTTCACTAACGTTAATACTCAAGTTTACCTAGATACTCATGATTGCAGCCTCTTACATGATCTAGATGGAAAAAATCCAATAACTCCTGACAACAGTACTTTTAATAATACAGATTATTTTCAAGTATTGCCCAATAATCAGGGCTGCTATATCTATGGAAACAGTATTCGCTATAGTTTTGCTTATGACTTTGTATTACTAGTTAAAATGAATATTCATCCATTAATTGGAAAGGAAGGAACTCGATATAATCAATACGTACGTTTAAGTTGTTACGCAGGCAATTGCTATAGTGAAGCAAACATTTTCTTTAAAGATAAAACAGATATTTATGCTGATTTTATAAAAAATGGAAGTAAGTTTGATCGTCCACTATAATTTCTGCACACGCGCCGCTAAGAATTCGTATACTTTGATCAAACAATAGGTGCAAATAAAACCAATCAACCCACCAAGAATCACATTACTAAATCGTTCATACGCGATTGCTAATGAGTGATTTCCAGCATAGATAACCACCAAGAAGCAGCGTGAAAAATAAGCTGGAAAATAATCCTTAAACCCACGTAAACTAAGCAATAGTAAAATTAGCGAAAGATAAGTAATAAACTCACTGACAGGTAAAAAATGACTTAGCAATAAACCAGAAGAACAACCTAAAATAACGGCTAAAGAACGCTGTTGAAAGCGTAAATAGAGTGCCTCAATTTCCAGAAAAACCACGCTTAAACTAGACCAAACTAACCACTGAGCTTCATGAAGATCTAACTTAAACCACAATAATGTGGTGCACAACATCGGGAGCAGATATTTAAAACAAAAGATAAATTCTGGCTCATGAACCCGTGGCAACTTAGGTTCAAGCCTAATTGACCCTTGTAGCCTAAAGATAGTTGCTAAGATAATCCCAGCAAATGCCAGCAATATGAGCTTGAGTACATCTGACTCACCCAATGAATATGCGACTAAATGCTCGCCGCCATAAATCGAACCAATGATTAGCCAGCTGGAAAAGCTTTTAAGTTGTGCTTCGGCGCTATCAACAAATCCAGCGACTAATGCTAGGCAAACAATAAAAATTAGCATGCTTGGTAAACTATGCAGCAGAATCAGATGCTTGACAAGGAATGCTAAACTACAAATCACGACAACATTTAGTAAAGCCAACCAAATCGTTCGATAGCTGCCGCCATAAGGTAAAATCCCGCACATTGCCAAAAACGGTGCAACTAACCACAGAGCACTTTGCTGCCAGATTGCATAAGTAATCCCTGGTGCAATTGCAAGTGCACTCATTACTATCCAGCGAGGATTGAGCTCAAGACTAAAAACCAAGGGGTGCTTGTTTGTCATTTGTAAGCATTTTTAGATTAAAGAAGCGCTTTGCACCACATTTGCTAGATATGACAGCATTTCCAAAGAAACTCCATGAAATTGCGGTCTAGAACTGGCACAACAATCTGCAATTACATTTACCTTATAACCCCGATCATGAGCATCTCTGGTACATGATTGAATCGCAACTTCGGTAGAAACGCCGCTAATATATAATTCTTCAATGCCATTTACGCGCAGTACGTGGTCCAAATTCGTTGCATGAAAAGGATTTACGGCATTCTTGCAAATAATTAGTTCACCAGCTTGATAATCCAAATCAGCCAGAATTTCAGTGCCCCAGGTTCCACGTTGAAACTTTTGAAATTCTCTTGCTCGCGTAAAAAGTGGAGAATAAGGGCTTGCTTCCGTGTAACTTTTGTCAAATCCGACAATAATCCATACCACCAACCATGAGTTTTTACGTGCATGTTCAAGTAAGCGATTAAGTTTAGCAATTGCCTGATTTGCTTCTAACATTGGAAAGCAGCCAAATGCACCATCTTTATGGCAAATTTCATTAATGTAATCAATTAGAATCAATGCTTTTTTCATAATTTATTCCTTAAAGTAGTTTATTAATAACAACCTGACACTCGCATAAACTAATTCCGCACTCTGCTTTGAGTCTAGCAAAAATTGCTGCTTTTGCGGATTGTTGACCAATTTAATCCACAGTGAGGCGCCGCGAATTAAATCTAAAATTTGATTGGCAAGCATAAAACAACCTGCATCATTTAGTTTATTATGACTGGCATATTTGATTAGATACTCCGCTAACACAGGCGTCATACGTCCCTGCTTATCACCAAAAAATAACTCAAAGACCTCAGGAAACTTATTTACCTCACTAATTAATAAGCGATATAACCGTACCACTGATTCATTGTTATAATAATTTATTCCATCTTGAATATAACGCTTTATGTGAGAGAGTAAATCATCAAAATCAGCAGGCATGGCGGATAACTGAGGAAGTGCAATATGTTCTTGTGCCATGTAATGAGCAATGACTGCAGCAAATAGCTCATTTTTACTACCAAAATGAGCATATAGTGTAGCTTTAGAAACTTTTGCCTCCTTAACCACTGTATCCATGCTAACCTGCCCAAACCCTAAACGCATGAAGAGTTCAGTTGCCGCAGCTAAAATTTGTCTTTTCTTCATTATTAACCCATCCATGCTATACTCAAACAGATTGGAAATACTGGTAGGCGTTTTGCTGCGAAGCCTACTAGTCGTAAGTGAGCAGCAAAACAACGACCCAGTATAATGAATCTGTTTTGAGTATAAGTATTCATGACGTGATTGTACCATACTAAACCGTTTAGTTCAATATCATAGTAAAAAAATAAGGCTAGCGTAATGCTAAAACCTTATTTACTCTCATTACAAAGTCTATTCAATTAATTCCTAATATTAGCATTTATATCTTGCATAAAACGCCCATCGATCAAGCCAGAAAGATATTGAAGTTGAATTTCTGCCATCAAATAGTTATAACGAGCTTGCTGATAAGTTTGAAAAGTTTGGTAGTAATTTTTTTGGGAAGCGACCAGATCAACACTATTTCGAATTCCAACTTGATAGCCTAGTTTATCTGATGCTAGTTTGGTCTTAGCCGAAAGCAACGCTGCCTTTTGAGCCTTAACAATACTCACCCCATTTTGGACATTCCAATAAGCATTACGAATATTCTGATCAGTTTGACGCTTAACGTAAACATACTGCTGCTGAGAAGATTCAAACACATCAATTGCCTGTCTGGTCTGCGCATTAACCGTTCCACCAGATGAAATCGGAATACTTACTTGTAGACCTATTGCACCAGTGCTATAGTTAGAAAGAACACTACCAGGAATATTAAACATTTGCATCTGTGTTGGAGTAGCATTGGTTGCATCCAATCCAGCAGTATCCTGATATTGATATTGCGCGTTAAGTAAAACTATCGGAAAATGCCCTGAGCGTGATATTAAAATATCCTGCTTCGCCATATCTATCTGTTTTCCAGCTATTTTATTATTAACATTACCACTTTCTGCTATTGACGACCATGAAGCATCACTGCTTGGACTTGGCAAAGTAAGTTTCAGTTCATCCTGAATCGGTTGAATCTGCTCTGGATCAACCCCTGTTAGATTGCGAAAAATATTTTTCTTAAATATTAGATTATTAGTGTCTTGAATCTCTTGCGCTGCAGCTGAATCATAACCAGCCATTGCATCGTTGACATCCGCAACCGTTACCGAACCAACCTTAAACGCAGCTTGCGCCTGAGTCATTTGTTGTTTTAAAGCTTCTTTAGTCATGCGTGTCGCCAACAAAGTATCTTCAGCATATAGCACATCAAAGTAAGCTTGTGCTACATTAACCATTAATTGCTGTTGCGCATTAAGCAATTGTAAATCGGAGAGCTGTGTGGCGAATTTACCCTTGGTATAAGCAGAAAATTTACTAAAATCAAAAACAACCTGATTAAGAGAGGCACTATAAATTGGTTGGTGATAATAAGCTTGTACTCCACCTTGATTAAAGTAATTTTCAGTCAATGATCCAGTTGCGGCAATCTGAGGTAATAGTGCCGCACGCGCAATATTTTGCTGCTCTTGCCCTGCTTGATTGAGTGCAATAGCACTCAAATAATCAGCGTTATAAGCTAATGCCTTTTGATATGTTCCAAACAAGTCAATAGCTTGTGTCTGGAAAAACATAACTACAAGACTGAAAAGTAATAAGAGTTGTTTCTTCATAGTCGGTTATTATACCTTGTTTTGCACCTATTTTTGGCTGATAAATCTAATGTTTAACATAAGATCACCAACAATAACCAATCATTAGATAAGCCCCGGCTCTAGAAAAGTCGGGGCATATTGACCACGCAACGGCGATCTATCATATAATTCAAGTCACAATTTTACGAGCGGGTCATCGCATTAAAAAAATCACCATTATTTTTAGTTTCACGAATTTTCTCTAATACAAAGCCACTGGCTTCAATTGATTGTTTTTCCGCGAGATATTTGCGTAACACCCACATCTTTTGTAACTGATCCTTACTAAGCAGAAGCTCTTCGCGGCGCGTACCAGAACTAAGAATGTCAATAGCGGGATAAATTCGACGCTGAGCAATATCACGGTCTAGGTGTAATTCCATATTACCAGTACCTTTAAATTCCTCATAAATCACATCATCCATCCGTGATCCAGTTTCAACCAGTGCAGTCGCAATAATTGTCAGCGATCCACCTTCTTCGATATTACGTGCGGCACCAAAGAAACGTTTTGGACGGTGCAAGGCATTAGCATCCAAACCACCAGTTAAAATTTTACCAGAAGCAGGCGCTACTGTATTATACGCACGGGCAAGACGAGTAATTGAATCCAAAAGAATAACTACATCTTTTTTACTCTCAACCAGACGCTTAGCTTTTTCCATAACCATTTCAGCAACTTGCACATGACGAGCTGCTGGCTCATCAAAGGTGGAAGCAACAACTTCACCCTTAACCGAACGATGCATCTCAGTAACTTCCTCTGGGCGCTCATCAATCAGCAATACAATCAATTCAACTTCAGGATGATTGGCAGTAATCGAATGTGCAATATGTTGCAACATAACTGTCTTACCAGTTTTAGGTGGAGCAACTAATAAACCACGCTGCCCTTTCCCAATCGGTGCAAATAAGTCAATAATTCGTCCAGTATAATTTTCTTCGCCTTTAATATCGCGCTCTAAATGGATTTGTTGTTCAGGAAATAATGGAGTTAAATTTTCAAATAAAATCTTATGCTTATTCGCTTCAGGTGCATTTCCGTTAACTTTATCTACGCGCACCAGTGCAAAATATTTTTCGCCTTCTTTAGGCATTCTGATTTCGCCATCAATAGTATCACCAGTCTGTAAGTTAAAGCGACGAATCTGGCTTGGGCTAATATAAATATCGTCATGGCTAGCTAAATACGAAGTATCTGGTGAACGTAAAAAACCAAAACCATCGGGTAAAACTTCAAGAACACCACCACCAGAAATATTCTCGCCTTGTTCGGCAACTTTGCGCAAAATAGCAAAGATTAGATCATGTTTACGTAAACGACTTGCGTTTTCAATATTATATCCAGCTGCCATCTCCAATAACTGAGCGACATGGATATCTTTAATTTCAGATAAATGCATAAATACACCAAAAAATTTTAAATTATAAATTACGGCTGGATTCACTTTGTGTATTAGGTTTCAGCTTTCAGGCTTTATCTATCCCATGATATTGCGATGATGCTATTGATTTGATTTTAGATTTAAAAGTGAACTTGACAGTCTAAGAGTGTTTGAAAAGTGGACAATAAAAAATGGTCACCTGTCACAGGTAACCATTGTAATCTACTTTAGATGTTGCTGTCAATAAAAGCTGCTAATTGACCTTTTGGCAGTGCTCCAACTTTAGTTTCGGCTAACTCACCATTTTTAAACAAAAGCAGAGTTGGAATTCCTCGCACACCATAAGTGGCAGCTGAAACGCTGTTTTCATCAACATTTACTTTAACTATTTTCAAACGTCCTGCATACTCTTGCGACAAATCATCTAAAATCGGCGCAATCATACGACATGGTCCGCACCATTCGGCCCAAAAATCAACTAATACAGGGGTTTCAGCTTTAAGAACATCAGCTTCAAACGAAGCATCAGTAGTATGAACAACATTACTCATTGTTAGATTAACCTTTAAAAAATGTCGTCGTTATTATAGCATAAATTTTTAACAGTTTTATTTTTTGTTTAAAATAGTGTATTCAAAAGTTAAAAAGGCTCCTGCACCCCATTAGCACTAATCTTTTAAATAGAGGAGAATTACTCTAACAATAGACTAAGCTAATAGTTAAAATAACGTTATGAATAATAATTGATCAATTTTAGGAATTTACCAATGGAAAAACGCGATCTTCTGAATTACTGTCAGCTAGCTTTTATTAATGGTGTCAGTGATGCAATCTCTGTTATTATGTTGCATAAAGTATTCGTAGTTTTAATGACTGGTAATCTAATTTATTTTGTGACAGACGTGGCAACCAAATTTGGGTTTAGTGACTGGGTGCGTCTGACACTTTTATTAAACTTCATAATTTCTGGAATACTTGTACATAATTTCATTGCAAAGAAGAGTACGGAATTCAGAATTTGCCTAACATTTACATTTGTAATAATTTATTTCATTGCTGGAACAATTTCTCTCCAACTAAATAGTCTAAGTGAAAATGGTTGGGGGTTTTTAATCGCGGCTAATATTGCAACCGTTATGAGCGTAATCATGAATAATATTTTTTATCGGCTGCACGCTACTAAATTTAACTTAGTTGCTTATACCATGAATTTGTTGAATCTGGCACATATGATTGCAGAAAAGCGCCATGAAGAACTTCGTCTGCTAGGAATTACATTTGCTAGTTTCATTGGTGGTTTAATTATTGCCTCGTTTTTAGTAACCGTATGGAAATTTTACACAATACTAATTATCATTCCAATCCTATTAAACCTTTATCGGACGAACCAAAGCCGATAGAAAAACAGAAATTTCCCCACATATAGGTTAAAAGACATTTTTCCATAGTGTAGTATGTGAGCAATTGCAAAATCAAATATTAAATTATCAGGGCTTAAAATTGCTATAATATTAAGTATTAGAGTTTGTAGACTCAAAGAATATTTGTATAATCGGCCGTAACTAGTGAGGATCAATAAATGAAATTAAATATTAAACGGGATGAAACCGGTCAGAAGTATATTGAAGTAGATGTAAGCGGTTATGATTTAATTAATAACCCAGTTCTAAACAAAGGACGGTCGTTTACGGCTGAAGAACGAATCGCTTTTCGTTTGCGTGGAATCGTACCACCAGCATATTTACCACCATCAGAAATTGTTGATAAAAATTATCAAATTGTCGTTAATAGTCCCAGTGATCTGGAACGCCATATTTATTTGCGCAACTTACAAGATCGTAACGAGACCTTGTTCTATGCTTTACTGGATAAATACACTGAGCAAATTATGCCTTTGGTTTATACACCTACCGTTGGGCTTGCATGTCAAAAATTTGGGCAAATTTATCGCCGTGCTCGTGGTGTATTCATCAGCTACCCAAATCGGGACTATATTGATGAGATTCTAGATCATATCCATTTTGATGATACCGAAGTAATTGTAGTCTCAGATGGTGAACGTATTTTAGGTCTTGGTGATCAAGGTGCTGGAGGAATGGGGATTCCAATTGGTAAATTATCTTTATATACTGGCTGTGCTGGAATTGCGCCAAATAAAACCCTACCAATCATCTTAGATGTTGGTACCGACAATCAGGAATTATTGGATGATCCGCTGTATTTAGGCTGGCGCCACAAACGGGTACGTGGACAAGAATATGATGATTTTGTTGATAAATTTGTCCAAGCAATTAAGCGCCGTTTCCCGAATGTTTTATTGCAATGGGAAGATTTTGCGCAAAACAATGCCTTAAAATTACTTAATCGCTACAAGGATCAACTCTGTACCTTCAATGATGATATTCAGGGTACTGCTTCGATTGTGGTTGGTGCACTGTTATCTGCAATTAATGCATCAGGTGTGCCATTGGAACAGCAAAAAATCACCGTGGTTGGCGCTGGGTCTGCGGGTGTTGGAATTAGTAACTTAATCGTTGATGCAATGGTTGATGCTGGC
>SSGY01000025.1 GCA_008017145.1 Neisseriales bacterium | reverse complement strand
AGATAATGGTGCCATTAATGGCATAGTAAGTGCTGCTTGACCAGAACCGGAAGTAACAAATATATTAAAAATTGACTGAAATAAAAACATTGCGATAGCCGAAGCATATTCATTTAATCCACTTAGTAAGTTAGCGGATGAATGTAACACTGTGTTTAACATAGTAAACTGCGTAGCATCAGCGCCACCCATCATTAAGATAATGCCATGTGCCATTCCCACTATTAATGCTGCTGGTAATAAGTCAGCCGCACCACTTTTAAATGATTTTGCCATAATGTTGAGGTTCATACCATTAATTTTTGCTAATGTGCTGATTATACCGATGATTAATCCCATTGCAAAAAACTGTGTTGCAATCTCTGGTATATAATAAGCTTTGGCAATTACACCATAAACAACCCAAGCGATACCAAGAGCAAGGACTGCAATAATTAACCAAGATGCAAAACCAAAATGCTGTTTAATATTGATTTCTGCTAATTGTTCACGGAAATAGTTATCACTCTCGTGACTTAATGATTTGCGTGGATTATTTTGAATTGATTTAGCGTAGACTACACTATAAATCATTATTGATGCGGTAAAAAATGCCCACATGGCAATTCTGAATAACGATCCAGATAGAACAGGGACATTAGCAATGCCTTGCGCAATTGCAACTGAAAATGGATTCATCCATGAGGTAGCAAAACCAACTTGCGTTGCTAGGTAGGTAACTAATACACCAGTTAAGGCATCATAGCCCATAGCAACCATCATTGGTGCTAAAATTAAGGCAAAAGCAATTGCCTCTTCACCCATACCAAAAACTGCACCTCCGATAGAAAAAATGAGCGCCATGACTGGAAGAATTAAAATTTTTCGTGTACTCATTTTAGCAATTAATTTCATCATTCCAGCTTCAATTACGCCACTACGCATGATTATGCCAAATGCACCACCAATAATAAGAATAAATGCCATTACTCCAACCGCGCCGCCATTTCTATCTCCAGAGGTAATCCCGTCATAAACAAAGTTTAAAAACCCTGGTTTACCATCGCTGGCAAAAATTGCCGGGGGATTGTGCACTACTTTGCCATTGACATCTGTTTGTATTTGATAGCTGCTCGCAACTAGGACACTGCGTGTTTTTGTCACGCCATCTGCGCTATAACTAACTTTTTGAGTATCAAATTTTCCCGCTGGTACAAAAAAACTTAATATATAGACTAAAAAGACTACCCCAAATAAAATGACTAGCGTATCAGGCATTGCAATGTATTTAGACTTTTTTTTATTTGACTCACTCATTGGTAGCTCCGTATGTTTAAAAGAGTTTTAGCTCTATAATTTAGCATATATCTTGCCGTTATATGGGATAATAACAGCGTTAATCTTTTTTATTGTAAATTACATTAAGCAAATGGAGTGATTATGCGTATGATTAAGTTATTTTTTATGGTTGCAATGGTATTAAGTACTCTTAATTTTGCACATGCAGATAGCGTTACCCCGATTAATGATTTTCAAATTAATAATTATCTGGGAACATGGTATGAAATTGCGCGATTACCAAATCGATTTGAAAAAAAATGCATTGCGCCAATTACTGCAAGCTATTCAATAGATCCTAATAATATTGATAGAGTAGTTGTGGTTAATAAATGTAGTAGAAATGGTGATGGTCCAAGTATTGCGGATGGTATTGCATCATTTGTCGAATCAGCGAATGTAGGTAAGTTAGAGGTGACATTTCTACCCAAATATTTAAGGTGGTTACCTATTGGATATGGTGATTACTGGGTACTTTATGTCGATTATAAAAAAATAGCATTAGTTGGTAGTCCAGATCATGATTATCTATGGGTACTTGCGCGTTCAGCCGATGTTGATCAAGAATCAATAAACAATGTACTTGCGATAGCTAAAAATCAAGGATTTGAAATCGATAAGCTTATCTTTAACTATGAAAGCGAACATTATGAAAGTACTGTTTCCATTCGGTAGTTAAGATAAACGATATAAGATTTATTGTGTCTGTAATTGATTGGATAATTTTTGATTATGAGGGTGGCTAATCTAGAAAAAATGACAGTAAGATGAGATAAATTACAACATTAATTAGCTTATTTACTAGAAATTTATTATAATTTGTTACTTAGTCTAAGATTATAATTCTAATTAAGCTGATTTTAAGGTATACTACAAGATTGAGTGTTTATGTTTGTCTTAAGTACCTATTATAAATTTTTTATAAGAGTAAATAATGTTTGATGAAATTTTTGACCAAAACGGCGGCATCCGTCAGCATTATATGCCATATTTAGATTGGCTTAAAAACTGCCCAACTGGATATTTGGATCGTAAAATGGCGGAGGCAGATCTGCTGTTTCGAAGAATTGGGATAACTTTTGCAGTTTATGGTGAAGAAGAGGGAGCTGAACGGCTAATTCCTTCCGATCCTGTACCGCGAATGATCCCAGCTGCAGAATGGGAATATCTGCAAAAAGGATTAGAGCAACGTGTTTTAGCGCTAAATCTATTTTTGGAAGATGTTTATCATGAAGGGCGTATTCTCAAAGAGGGGATTATTCCTGCTGAGAAAATCTATAAAAATGCGCAATTTCAAGCTTGTATGTTGAACATTGATCTGCCACATAAAGTTTATTCACAAATTAGCGGCGTTGATTTAATTCGTCATTCTGATGGTAATTATTATGTACTTGAAGACAATTTACGTATTCCTAGTGGCGTTTCTTATATGCTGCAAAATCGTCGTATGAGCCGTAAATTGTTTCCTGAACTATTCGAAAGTTATAATGTTGAGCCAGTAGACCATTATCCATCACTATTGCATACTACTTTAAAAGAATGTGCTTTCTGCGAAAATCCAACCATTGCCGTACTAACTCCTGGACCATATAATAGTGCTTATTATGAACATGCTTTCTTGGCTAAAGAAATGGGTGTTGAGCTAGTTGAGGGGCGTGACTTATTTGTTGAAAATGACCGTGTCTGGATGCGTAGTATTTATGGTGCAAAACCAGTTGATATTTTATATCGCCGGGTTGATGATGCATTTTTGGATCCATTGGAGTTAAACCCAGATTCTTATTTAGGCGTCCCAGGTTTGGTACAAGCTTATCGTGCTGGTGGCGTTGCTTTAGCTAATGCATTGGGTACTGGTGTGGCCGATGATAAATCAATTTATCCATATGTGCCAGAGATGATTAAGTTTTATCTTGATCAGGATGCTATTTTGCAAAACGTTCCGACACGAATTTTATCTAACCCCGAAGACTTAAACTATACATTAGCTAATTTAGATAAATTGGTTGTTAAAGAAGTTCACGGTGCCGGTGGTTATGGAATGTTGGTTGGTCCTGCAAGTACTAAAGAAGAGCGTGCTAGATTTGCTGAGATTCTAAAAGCTAAACCAGATGGTTATATTGCGCAACCAACGTTAAGTCTCTCAACTTGTGGAATTTGGCTGGATGAAGATCTTACTCCTCGCCATATCGATTTACGACCATATGTCTTATCGGGTGCTAAAGTGCGGGTTACTCCAGGTGGACTTACTCGTGTGGCACTAACTAAAGGCTCTTTAGTGGTTAATAGCTCTCAAGGTGGCGGAACAAAAGATACTTGGGTATTAAATGAAAATCAACCAAAAGGAGGATATTAATAATGCTAAGCCGTACCGCATCTAACTTATACTGGATGGCGCGTTATTTAGAGCGTGCAGAATCAACCGCAAGACTTCTTGATGCTTGTTTTCAACCTGGAATGCCATATGCTGGTGATTTAGATAAACTTCGCGCTTTGCCATTGCATATTCAAAACGCGTATGCTGATTTTGCTTTGACTGGTACTGCATTATCAATAGAAGCTGTTAGTAAGTTTATGATTTCTGGTAATACACCAGCATCAATTAGAAACAGCTTGGAAATGGCGCGCGAAAATGCGCGTTCTGAGCGTAGTAGATTAAGTAGTGAAGTTTGGGAAGCCATCAATCAAACATGGATTGAGTTTCAGGAAATGCAGCATAAGCCATTAGCTATTTTTACTGATTGGTTGCGCCAACGTGCTTTTATTTTTCAAGGTGCAGTTAGTATTACTATGCCAGAGAATTTAAGCTTGCATTTTTTACGCCTTGGTTTATATATAGAGCGTGCAGATCAAACTTTACGCATCTTAGAGGCTAAATTAGTTTTGGATAGTCTGACTGATTATACCGATTATTATCATTGGATTATGATTTTACGTGCAGTTAGTTCATTTGAGGCTTACCAAGAAACGATTGCGGCGACTCCATCACATGATAGAGTATTTAAATTTCTGCTATTTAATAAAACAGTTCCGCGTAGCGTGCGTTATTGTATAGCTAAAATTCAGGATTTGATTGAATTAATTAGAGCTGAAAAACGTCGTCCGTCACTTAAAGTCTGCGGTAGTATATTTTTAAAACTTCGTTGTGACGAATGGACAGATATTGTTGATGTTGGACAAAGTGATTATATCCAAATGCTACAAGATGAAGTTGCCGAACTAGCGACCTCAATTCATAAAGGTTACTTTGTAACAGTATGATACTAAATGTAGAACACCGAACCAGCTATCGATATGCTGAAACTCTTTTGCGGAGTATTCAACTTATTCATTTAACACCTCGTGAAAATGAGCGGCAGCATGTTATTAGCTGGTCACTTGAGCTTCCAAGTAAAGGAGTTGTCAGTAAAGATTGTTTTGGAAATATAACCCATTACTTTACTCTGGAAGGGCGCTTTTCAGAACTTGAAGTTGTTGCACGTGGTGTTGTAGAGGTTTTCCCATTCCGTGCTAATATGGAATTAGGAACATTACCACTTGATTATTATCTTAGAATTACTCCGCTAACCGAATTAGGTGTAAAGCTGCGTAGTTTTGTTGATGAGTTTGTGCAACAATATTCTGCATTCAAGTTAGATGTAAGTAATTCTTTGGCGATGTTGAATGCACTCTCTGCCAGAATTTTGCAGCTAGTGCCTTATACTAGTGGTGCTACTAGTGCCACTACTACGGCGCAAGAGGCTTTTGAACTTGGTGCTGGGGTTTGTCAAGACCATAGTCATATTTTCTTGGGGTGCTGCCGATATTTAGGTCTGCCAGCACGCTATGTTAGTGGCTATTTGCATACTGATGATAGTAGCCATTTGGCGAGTCATGCTTGGGTTGAGGTTTGGCTAGGTAGTTGGTATAGCTTTGATGTAAGTAACCAATGTGCTGCAGGAGAACAATATATAGAACTTGCCTACGGTTTAGATTTTTTAGATAGCAGTCCGATTCGTGGTAGTCGAATTGGCGGTGGAGATGAAACTTTAATGGTTAAATCATTAGTGACGGAACAATAGGGGTATTTATTAATGACGTATTGTGT
>SSGY01000075.1 GCA_008017145.1 Neisseriales bacterium | reverse complement strand
CTGATAAATTAAATCAACAATCTGTTTATAGCTTCCAGTTGCAAAAGCATCACCAGCAAATTTACCATCCTTATACTGGCTATGTTTTTTATTAGTTAATAATACGATTGCCAAATCATACTTAGGATCAATCAGCGTTAGCGTACCAGTCCAGCCAGTGTGTCCAAAAGCTTGATTACTCGCATAGTGTCCAAATGGAGCATAATTACTTCTTGCTCCTGCTCTTCGCCAACCAAGACCGTAAGTATCATCACTTACTATTGGTGCAATAAACTGCGCTTCAATAGCAGGAGTCCATAATGTCACCTTATTGTATGATCCATTATTTAGCGCAAGTTGCATCAACACCGCCATATCAGCTAAATTAGCAAATAATCCGGCATGACCAGAAACGCCGCCCATTGAATAATAGGAGTTTTCATCATGAACTTGACATTCGATTGGCGTTGTGCGAATATTTGGAAATTTAATACTGCCACCACGAGTATTACCATCAACCTCAGTTGCTGCACATGATTTATTGCTATAACCATTCAGCAAAGGATTGAAGGTGATAGATTTTAGTCCTAGTGGCTGATAAATATTCTGCATTACATATTGATCTAATGATTGTTTGCTTATTGCTTCAATAATCATGCCCAGCAACATAAAGTCCACGTCACTATAGGCAGGTTTGCCTCCGCGCGCGCGCTCAAAAGGAAGTTTATTTAAGATGATTGATTCAGTGGTGAGGCGGTTTTGCGAATAGAGATTATCACCGTACTGCGCAATAGTTTGTGGATTATAAAATTGTGGACTTGGAGGATAGCCAGCGCTATGGGTAAGTAAATCACGAACAGTTCTGCTCTCGCGACATTGTCCATTTTTATCGCAGCCATTATATGATGGTAAATAAAAACCAATTGGTTTATCAATGTCCAGCTTGCTTTCAGCAACCAAATGCATTATAGCATAGTTAGTTGCATACATTTTTGTGTTTGAGGCTAAATCAAATAAAGTATTACATTGTACAGGTATTGGCTTAGTTAATGGTTTGCCAGTCTTTAAATCGTATTTGAGACTTGAGCCATAAACAGTTTGTTTAATCACATACCCATCTTTAATAATCAATAATGCCGCACCAGGAAAACCATTTTTTACATCTTGATTAATTTGCTTATCCACTAATGCAAGCTTATTGATATCAAATCCATTATCTTCAGGATTACCCTGTGATAATACATTTGACTCATTAGAAACTAAAGTATTTGCAAAAAAATTACAACTATTTTCAGCAATTACCAGTGGCGTGATAAAAATATTCGCCAGTACAAGTAAACCTTTAAATTTCATTTATATACCTTTAATTGATAAATTCAAGGAATTGACGCATCGTCGGCATGGATTTAATCGCACCATAATTGGTACAAGTAAATGCACCTACTAAATTAGCAAATGCCACAAAAGCATCCCAGTTTGGCTCCGAGTGTTGAGCTAATTTAAATAATAGCGCCCCAACAAAAGCATCGCCCGCACCAGTGCTATCAACCTGAGTAATTTTACGCGATGGGATTAATCTGGTTCCCTGAGCATTGGCTATCATACTACCTTTTGCACCCAAAGTTACAATCACAGTTTTAGCTCCAACATATTGCAAATATGCCAATGCCTTATCTAGATCATCTTCACCACTGATTAATTGCGCTTCACTTTCGCTAAGTTTAACTACATCCGCATACGAAATAAATGTTTTGCAGTCATGCAAGTAATTTGCCATCATATCTGCACTAATTAAATCTTCCCGATAATTGGGATCAAAACTAATAAAATTTTTATTAGCATCTGCCATTTCAAGCAATTGAAAATAGCTGGTACGCAAACGCCCACCCATCAAAGCTGTAGCAGAACCAAAATGCACAATATCCTCAGAATCTAAATTATCTATTTCAAACTCAGCAAATTGATAATCACCGTCACTGCCACGATAAAATTCAAAATCACGCTCACCATGAGCATCCAGTGCAACAAATGCCAGAGTAGTTTTGCCCTCACGCTTACACAGATGGGTATCAATTCCCAGTTCAGATAATGCAGCTAATAAATATTCACCAAAGCTATCTTGTCCAACTTGCCCCATAAATACCGCTTGACCGCCAAGTTTGCTAACTGCTGCAGCAACGTTTGCCGGAGCACCACCTGCAAATTTGGCAAATTGATTGCTTTTAACAAGACCTTGCGAGCTTTGCCCCATAAAATCAACGAGTAATTCACCGATACAAAATATTTTTTTCATACACCTTAACTATTACAACTAAAAGTTAAATAAAAATAAGCATAATTATAACAAAATTTACTACTCGTCGAATCATTTGTGGTGTCGCTAAAAATAGACACATTTTTATTAAAATAATTGTTGTCAAATGTATAAGATATGGTATAATTCTTGGGTTCATTAGAGGACATAGTACTGATCCTTGTCGTTTAAGGTAAAGTAGTTATTTCGCGAGTTGGTAGCTCAAAAAATAACAATGCTGATGAATAACCCTACAAGCAACGGGTAGCGATTAACTCACCGTTGCATCATAAGGTAATCACTAACTATTTAGTGATTAACACCTATTCTACTACATATAACAAGCAAAAGTCAATTGCCTTTGTCAATTTTAGGCTAATTCTGTGCTACACTCGAATTTTTAGGGTGTAATTATGTTCAGTAAAATCATTGACGAAGTTAAATCATCATTTCTTACTAACTCTAATGTTTACCGTGAAACCCAATGTGAAGATGTTATTGAGGTCTGTTATTGGTTAAAATTAAAAAACAATCACAACTCATTTAATACTTATCGCGTTGTTGTATTTCGCTTTTTGATCTGGATGAAGTATCGAGGAATTAAGTTAAAGAGTATGACTAACCGAGATGTTATTGATTACTATCAATTTATTCAAAATCCGCCAGAATCTTGGTGTGGTTCTCGCCGTCATTTTAATCATCCAGAATGGCGCCCTTTCAGATCTAGTTTATCAAAGAGCTCCATAAAATTCAATATGCAAATACTCAGGCAATTATGTAGTGATCTAGCTCAGACTGGCTATATCTTCAAATCTCCATTCCCCAAGATAACCTATTCAGATACCAAGGAATTATCAATTGAGAAATATTTAACTTTAGCAGAATTTAATTGTATGCTTAATTTTATTACCTCATTACCAGAAGATTCTAGTAGTAATCGCGATTTTAAAATTCGAATTAAGTGGATTATTATGCTATTAATTTATACTGGTGCTCGACGATCTGAAGTCGCCAATGCCAAAATGAGTGATTTAATCTACAAAAATAATAGGCTATGGTTTAAGGTAATTGGCAAAGGTAATAAATATGGCGAAATACCGATACTACCAGAATTAATTAATCACCTCAATGAATACCGAGAGTCCTTTGGCTTACCTAACATAAATAATCGTACTGCGTTAGAGACTGATATACCGCTAGTTATTAGGCTAGTAAAGAACAAATACCAAGCAATAACAGCAGCTACAATTTGGAACAATATTAAAAAGTTATGTTCAATGTTTGCATTTGAAGTAAATAATCAAGCATTTTCAGATAAGCTTTTACACGTATCTACGCACTGGTTTAGGCATTCTTCAGCAACTTTTCAAGTAAATGCAGGAGTTGACATTAGAGTAGTGCAAAAAAACCTCCGTCACTCCTCAATCGAAACCACAATGCAATATCAGCATATCCAACAGGATAATCAACATGATGAGACAAGCTCAAAATTTAAAATCTAAAATCTAGCTACAAAAGACTATACGCTGTGGATAAATCACCTGAAATTTAGGGTGATGCTCATTTTGGCAATGGGCTTTCATCCTAAATTTACGTGGCAATTGAATAAAAACAAGGGTAAGCCCCATTTTATAGCCCAAAATACCTAAACAAAACAGACTATAAACCATCCCCATACAACACACTATTTCATACTCTACAAAGTACAACACCCTTTGGATGTTGATAACCACCCAGCTATCGGTGTTGACACCCCGATAGTTTTAGAAATAATGGCCATGGTGGCCATAGTATATCTAAAAAATAACCTGCGGTGCATTAAGCAAAAGGGGTTCGACGAGCTCACCCCTTTAAAACCCCTTAACTAATGGGGGCTCATTGCCGCCCCCATACCCCGCTAGGATTTTTTGACAAAGTAATCTCACAATCGAAAATATTTTTGTAAATATTTTTCTATTTATATTTCTATGTGTGTATAATTATGCGAGTTCAAGTATTGTCAATAACATCCAATATCTCTAGAGTTTATCCTTGCGAAGCTCTTATACAGGTTAGAGGCAAACAAGGCAAGGTTTTGGCTGATCAAATTACGACAGTTGATAAAAGTCGCTTTGGTGATTTCATTGGTTCGGTGAATGCCGCAGAGATGGATAACATTTCAGGTATTATAAAAATTCAACTTGATCTATAAAATAAGGCGATTTTCAGTTGGACCAATTAAATATTTTTGCTTTTGGATATCCATTATGCGAAAAATTAGATCCTAATTTTAAAGAAAATAGAAAATTACACAAAGAAATTTTTGGTGATTATCCTCAGATTGTTTTAGCCTCAAATAAATTTCTTAAAGGTAGAGGTATATTAAGATGAATTTAAGTAACTCATTAAATGAACAAGTAAAATATTTTTATATAGATATTTTTGTTTTGTTTCTTCTTTCTCTTTTATATTTATCAACTATAATTTTACTAGCTGTCAAATTCAGCTCTTTTGGCTCTATTTATATTGACTTATTTTATAACATAATGATATGTAGTATTGCTTTTTCATCAATATATGTTTTACAATTTTACGTATTGCAGCGTACTGGTCGAAATGAAAATGTTTTTCTAAATAATAATTTACAATTCGCTCATGCATCAAGTATTATTTTATCAATTTGTACATACCTTTTAATTATTGCTATAAATGTCGATGCAATAAAAACGTCAGCAAAAATATTTAGTACAACTATGATCAATAATTATTTTCCGTTACCAATTAGTAATCACTTTCAATTAATAATAACTTGTTTAATGTTACTTTATCTACCGATGATAATAATTATTGGCATTGGCTTGGGAAAAGCTATTATTGCAATTCAAAAATTTATAGATTCTATCTAGAGGTAGCATATGAATAGTATAATAATATCGCTTATGGTAATTATTGTTTTTTTAAGATTTACCAAGATAGGGAAGAATAAAAGAATTCAGTTGGCATCAATTATTGTGTTGTCATTACTGTTAATATTACTTAACTATTACAATCATGTAGATATAACACATATTATGACCAGTGTCGCTGCAATAATTATAATGATAGGCGTTTATTTTTTGTAAACTACTTTATATTAAAGAAATTTTATTATAAATATAATAATTACCGACGAACAAGGAAAATTGCACAGTGAGTTAAAACATCGAAAAGCTCAACGTAATAAATTCAAACTAACTGTTAAATCTACAGGAACAGACAAAATAATTAAAGAATTTGATATTGACTTTGGTGATTTATCTGAGGACGAAATAAAAGAGTTAGCAATGAACGAGTATAAAAAATTATTGCCAAATGAAAGCTTATCCATTTCTAATGAAGCTGCTATACGCGAGGACTTCTTAAAAAATCTTGATCCTCACTCTAGATATTTATGGAATAAGTATTTTAATCTTAGGTAAAATGTCAATTATTAACGGAAAGCTATCCCTCACAATTAATTAGATAAGGAAAGCAATGAGCATTTTATATCAGAGAGTTATTATTACACCTCTAAAATCTCAAAATTTATCATAATCTGCCAAACGGGCAGATTTTTCTATTTTTATTTCTGCTATAAATATTAAATAGCAGTTGCAATATTTAATGTTACTGCTGTATAATATATGCATAATTGGTAATAAGTCTTATTTTAATTAGGAGTTTATATGTTCATGATATCTAAGTCTGTTGAAAATACGCGTCTTTTCAATATAATGTTTGATAGTTTCCTAAAAGATATTGTTTGTGATATTAAGCTAACAAAAGAATATATTTTCTTTTCAACAGAAAATAATGATATTTCTCAAATTATTACTCAGGATGAAGGTTCTGAAAATATGGCAAACTTTATTAATATGCTTGAAACTGTTGAAGAACATCCATAAATATTACCATCAGTTACACTATATAACGTTACTACTGTATAATATAGATATGAAAAATAATAAATCAAAAGAGCCGATTGTCTTAATAGATGAACAACACACAATACCTAGAAAAACAGGTAATGGAATTCTTCGCTACTTTATGACTACAGACTCCAATGGTTGTCTTCTACGCTATAGCTTGGCTTATATCAATAGTAACATAACTATGGTTGATAACGGGCGAGTGATTGGTTATGACAATGATCATAATTATCATCATAGGCATTGTATGGGTGCAGTAGAACCAATTAATTTTATCTCTTATCAAGAGCTTTTAAATCAATTTGAACAAGAATGGAGAACATTCCATGAAAAATATAAACAACGTAACGATTAAGACTGGAAGTACGGAAGATTTTTTCAATAAAATACGTGGAGTTATGAAGGACTTAGATGAAGGCAAGACACCTTCACCCTCTCACACTATTACTTTTGAAGATCCAACTGAAATGCTTCACTTTCTAAATGAAGGCAAAATTAACCTGATACGTGTAATTAGAAATAACCCTGACTCCATCACAAATTTAGCTAAAATGTCCAATCGAAGTCGAGAGTCAGTCTCCAGAGATATCAGAGAGATGGCAAAGTACGGTCTAGTAAAGATTAAAAGTGCTATAAACCCAGGACATGGGCGCAAGAAAATTATTGAACTTGAAGCCCTAAACTTAAAGCTCGAAGCAACTATTTAATCTACTTAACACAAGAGGTATGGTATGTTTAACACTAGAAAAGAATCAAGATGTGGTCATAAAAGCGGCAGCTATTATTTTGGCAAGTATTTCTTTGATCATAATTATTCTTGTTACAATAACTATACTAACTAAGCATTAATCATATTATTTATACTTCAAAAATCTCAACTTTCATAATCTGCCAAACGGGCAGATTTTTTCATTTCTATTTCATGTGAAATATCACCGTACGAATATCAATAACAACAAACTAAATTGAGGCTTGAATAGCCATTAGTTCGCACTTATTTTCTTCCAAAAACATAAAACCACACCATCAAGCATGGTTATTATCGGCAAATATACAACAAAAAATGTTTTATTTTCATGAAACCTGACAAATTGACAGACGAACCTGACAAATTGACAGGTTTTTTTTCTTTTATTTTCGCTAGAATTGTGCTGGTAAATTTTGAGGAACCATTAATGCACGAAATTTCAGAAGATCAAATATTTTTAATCATATCCGAGATTAATCTATTTCCTGAACTTAACACTACTAATTCCATAAAAATGGTTGAGCAGATTATGAATGCTCTGCTAATCACAAGTGAAGAAAATATTCAAGAAGGAATAAATAGGGTTGTCTCACTAGAAAACTTCTGTAAAGATTCACTGGTTAAGAATGAAGACTCTAAAACTCTTCTTGAGAAGCTGAAACCAATACTAGCCAACTACAATATGTTTACAGCACAGGGCGACGAAGTCAAGCTAATGTATCCGCGTTATTATGACAAAAAAAAGTATTTCTGGGATGTAGGCAAGCAGTCTGCAATAAATTTGGAGTTCTCACTTGAAAAAAAGCTCAGTTACGATGGCAAACAAATTATCTTGGAAGATACATACATTGACTGGGTTTATCAATTATTAACTGATGTTACGCAGATGCTAAAGATTTTTCATAAGCTTCGTTCTCTGCTTTAAGTTTTTGCAAGTCTTGAAATGCAAGCTTAGTCGCATTCAAGAACAACTTGCCCTTCTGAGCAAAATGATTGAGTCCTGTGCTAAATTTGTAACGTTCCAGTTTTATGTAAGCTACTAATGAAGCAAAGACATGTGTCTTTTGAGTTTTAACTGTTCTCGTTGGAGATTTCTCCATGCAAACATTTTGTTTAAAACTCTT
>SSGY01000034.1 GCA_008017145.1 Neisseriales bacterium | reverse complement strand
TGGATTTGAATGATGTAATTATTTTTGCTGGAGAAAATCGCTTATATGAGTTAGGTGCTAGCTCAGCAGAAGCGTTGGTTGGTAAACAAATGCAGGATGTTTTACCAATGCAAAATCAAGAAGAAAGAATGGCTTACTTTGCAGATATGTTGCGATTAAAACATAAAGCTTGCTGTAATCCAGATAATTTAACACGAGTTATTGGTGAGAGTGATTCTTATTCTCCAATCTTAAATCATATAATTCTCTGTAATACGTTGTTATGATTTTATATAGTATCTATGAATTCTATGAATATTAAAAACTACTTGTATAAGGTTTATATTCAGGTATATAATAGCGGCGCTTATTGGCACTTTTTGTAATATATAGAAGGATAAATAAATGTTAAATATTGATGAAAAAAAAGTCTGTGATATTTTAGATCAAATTATTGCACATGAACTCGCTGGTGTAAGTCGCTATACTCACTATGCTTTAACTGTATATGGTTTAGAGCGTTTGTCACTAGTTGGATACTTCAAAACTCATGCAACAGAATCATTGGATCATGCATTAAAAGCTGGTGAATTAATGACTGGTCTTAATGGACATCCAACAATCAAGGTTGCGGACATTAAAGAAACTCATAAACATGATTTAGTAAGTATTATTGCCGAGTCAATTGAACACGAAACTAAGGCTGCAGAAATGTATCACCAATTATTGGACGCAGTAAAAGACAAGTCAGTTTATCTTGAAGATTATGCGCGCACTATGATTGGCTCAGAAGAGCAGCACGTTTTAGAAATGCGTAAGATAGCTAAAAAAGCTTAATTGAAGCAAATTACCGGATATTTTTTTATATTCGGTAATTTTAGCTTTCTTCCTAATTCGTTTTCTATCCTTTATTCGTTGACTAAATTTTAAACTTTAGCTCCAACTCTCTATTTCTTTTCTCTCTCTTGAGTAAGGCACTAATTTCTTTAAATAATTACCTCTGTGAGTTAAATGATTTCTTGTTTGCAAAAATGGGAACAAGCTATGCAAATGTGGGAAACCACTCCTTAATTTAGAATGATATTATACCGTCATACAAAGATGGGTATAACCCAATTATTAATCTCTTACAATAACTGGAGTAAATCATGAAAAACAAATTAATTAATACATTGATGTTAGCTGGAATTATTTCTTTTACTCTGGTTGGCTGTAATTCTGGCGCTAGCGGCAGTGTAAGTAATTCAGCGCAAAATTCACAATCAGCGGGAAATAATGTTACCCAATCTACATTGACTTCTGCTCCCGTGATTGGAAGTGTCAATTTACCCAATACAATCAACATGCTTGGTGGTGATATTATTGATACGATAATTGATCCAAGTTCTGGAGTAGCTAAAATTGGTACTCAATTATTAGGTTTGCTTACTGGTAGTGTCTTTCCATCCAAACCATCACAAAGTCAGTTACAGCAGCTAGAAGCACAAAACGCGCAGATGTTTGCTCAAATTCAGTCAAATTTACAAAATATAAATACCGAACTTAATGCTCAAGGAACATTATTGCTTGGTATTCAAAACTCAATTTATCAAGATCAACAAATAGATACCCAGCTAGCAATTTCACAAGCACAAAATCAATTACAAATAATGTTAAACCAGTTAAATTCATATATTTCATTAGCATTGCCGCAAGAGCAGGCAAACCAGGTTAATGCCTTATTAAATAATGCCGAGTCTGGCACGATTCCCGAGTCAGCAATAGCGGTATTAATGAAAGATACTGGTACTATGGTAAGTCGGGTTCAAGGTATTAATAGTTTGGACAGCCTTGAAATCACATTAGCAGGGGATAATGCAACTTCTTATTCAGTTAATAATCCAGCGCTGCACAACAACCCAGAGAGCTATGGAACAGCATCTAATACTCAGCTGATAGCTAGTTTACAAGCGGCATATAATTCATATGTTTCACAATCTAATGGCAGTACCAATCTATTTCAAAATCAATTAGCATGGAATAATACGGTAGATTCAACGATCCTACAATTAATGCAAAATCTGAATACAGCTTATCGGATTGATCAATTGAGACTATTTTTATCAATGAATTTAAAAACTAAAATATCTCCACCAGCTTCAATTTATTATGGAGATTTAAATAATTATGCAACAGCTAGTGCAGATTTAGCTTATGCGTATCAACAACGGTTTGCTTTCTTAATGTATTTAGATAACTTATATAAAACTAATTTCTGGAATAATTTTATGGGAGTGTTGGGTAATGGATTGTCTCAATCGTGTAATTTAAACAATACTTACCTGTCATCATTGAGTAATGGTTCTAGCCTAGGTAGCTGGAATGGTACTAACTTGACGATTAGCTGCAATGGCGGAACTTTCCAGTCACAGGGGCAAAATATCCAACCAGTAATAAATACCAATTTTACTCCATCACTACCATGTAATACAAATAGTAATGGGGTTTATGGTGATTTAACAGTTACTAAAGCTGGTTATATAATTTGTGGCACAAACTCCAATGACTGGAATAATGAAACTGACCAATATGGAAATCAGACAGGAAATAACAATATCAATAATACGATGGCGGCTGCGAATAATGGGACATTTGCTCCTAATATAGCTCAATCCCAATACAGCTGGGCATATATATTTGTTCCATTGCCAGCTTATTATCTTGGTACAATGCAAGCTATTTTACCCGATTATAATAATGGTACCACTGGCTTTTCAGTAATGGGGGGCTCTGGCTCTGGTATATTTGATATTACTCAACCTGGTTCTATAGGAACTGTTGCTCAAAATGTTCAAACTGTTCCACGCGGTACGTATGATATGGAAGGTCCTTTAAATGTAATTAATGTCTACTATAGTAATTCACTTGTTGTTAGATCCCTACCAACTATATATTATGATAATTATCACGCATTAATGTTGCAAGCTACATGTGCTACTATACCAGGTACTGGTTCTGGAACAGGCTGTGGAATAGCATTTGCCTGTATCCCGGGATTATCTGATTGTACCAATGCACTTGATGGAAGCACAGCAACATTAAATGATATGAATTTATCGGTAACTCGCACAAATGATAGTATTCAGTTTGCTAATGGTGATAATTTACAACTTACATTAGCAAATATCAATCAGCCAAACAATGCGGGACTGGCAACAATACAATATAGTAATTGATAGCAATCAATTTTAAAGCGAACTAAAGTCAACCAGTTTTGCGAGATCCTAATCTTCATAGTGTTGGTGCGTTCTAAAATTCTAGAAGAAGTATAAAACACTTAAAAATTGCTAATTCATTCTAATCTAGTAGCAGCGTCAATGTTAAAATAGCTGCTACTAGATTTAAAAAGCAGATGGACTATGAAATACCGCGATTTACGAGAATTTATAACTAATCTTGAATCTCTTAGCGAATTAAAACGCATTCAACAACCAGTTTCCCCACACCTAGAAATGACTGCCTTATGTGATAAGGTATTGCGTGCTGGCGGTCCAGCAATTTTATTTGAAAATCCAACAGGGCATCAAATACCTGTGCTGGGTAATTTATTTGGCACAACCAGACGCGTGGCTCTGGGTATGGGCAAAGATAATATCAGCGAATTAAGAGAGGTGGGTGAATTTTTGGCTGAACTCAAAGAGCCACAACCGCCCAAAGGCTTACGTGATGCTTGGGATAAATTACCCTTATTGAAGCAGCTTTATAATATGCTGCCAAAAACTATTACTAAAGCTCCAGTACAGCAAATTATCATTGAAAAAGATGAAGTTGATCTGGAAGCTTTGCCGATTTGGCATTGCCATAGCGAAGATGTTGCACCTCTAATTACTTGGGGCTTAGTAGTTACTAAGGGGCCATATAAAAAACGCCAGAATCTGGGTATTTACCGTCAACAAGTTATCGGCAAAAATCGAGTAATTATGCGCTGGTTATCTCATCGTGGCGGAGCACTAGATTATCTTGAACATTGTCGCAAAAATCCAGATAAACCCTATCCAATTGCCGTAGTCTTGGGCTGCGATCCAGCAACTATTTTGGGAGCGGTAACACCAGTTCCCGATAGTTTATCTGAGTACCAATTTGCTGGTTTACTACGCGGTAGTCGCACCGAATTAACCAAATGTCTTTTATCTGATTTACAAGTTCCTGCCTATGCTGAAATTGTCTTGGAAGGATTTATCTATCCAAATGATACAGCGGTAGAAGGTCCTTATGGCGATCATACTGGATATTATAATGAACAAGATACCTTTCCTGTAATGACTATCGAAAAAATTACCATGCGCGAAAATCCGATTTATCATAGCACTTATACCGGTAAACCGATTGATGAACCAGCAATTTTGGGTGAGGCTCTTAATGAAGTCTTTGTACCACTATTACAAAAACAATTTCCCGAAATTATTGACTTTTATTTACCTCCCGAAGGATGCAGCTATCGTTTAGCGGTTGTGTCGATTAAAAAACGTTATGCTGGACACTCTAAACGGGTAATGCTGGGTATTTGGAGTTATCTACGTCAGTTTATGTATACCAAATTTATCATTGTAGTTGATGATGATGTTAACATCCGTGATTGGAAAGATGTTATCTGGGCACTAACGACCCGAGTTGATCCCTTGCGGGATACTACGATGATTGATCGAACCCCAATTGATTACTTAGATTTTGCATCACCTATTTCTGGTTTGGGTAGTAAAATGGGAATCGATGCTACCAATAAGATTCATGGTGAAACTAATCGCGAATGGGGGCGGGTAATTACTCAAGACCCATTAGTAAAGGCGAAAATGGATGAATTATATAATGCTATTTTTAAATGATCGTAGTTAATTCATACTTTGGAGCTTACTATGTTAGATGATATTTTATTGTTTGTGCACTTGGTTAATATTGGTAATTATAGTCAAACTGCCAATAAATTTCACATCAGTCAGCCTACGCTGAGCCGTAAAATAGCCCAGTTGGAGCAGAAGCTCGGTGTGCAATTAATCAAGCGTAATACGCGTAATTTTGAGATAACCAGCGCGGGACATAAGCTCTATCAGGGGTTTAGTGGACAAGTTGATCACTATAACAAGGTAATCAACAGTTTAAAACTAGATGGTGAATCAATTCGTGGTACATTGAATGTTTCACTACCACCTGCATTATCTACCTATGCAATTACGCCCTATATTGGCGAATTTATGCAAAAAAACCCAGAAGTTGAGCTCAATATTGCATATCAAAATCGCGAGATTGATTTAGTTCGCGAAAAAATTGATTTAGCCGTAATTAGTTATATTCCCAAGCAACAAACTACTAAAATAAAGCTTCTTCACTCAGTGAAATTGTATATTTACTGTTCACCAGAGTATATAGAGCGTTATGGGTTACCAAAATCAATTCATGATTGTATTTCTATGCATTTGACTACAGGTGCACTTAGGGAAAGTCGTACTCCTGCACGAGATTATTATTTGCATCACGAAAGCGGTGAAGTCTCGCATTTGAGTGGTAGCTCACGCTTGAATATAAGCAATAGTATACAAGGTAAGTTTATGGCATTAAATGGGCATGTTATTGCTGGTGGTTGGGATGAACTATATGCTGAAGAGCTTGCATCAGGTCAGTTAATTAAAATTTACCCCGAATATAATTGGGGTATGCTATCCTTCTATCTAGTGCGTCTTGCAAATAGTGAAAGTGTTTTGACTGATTTGTTTATTCAGTTTATTGAAGAATGCTTTGCACGTTTAAAAAATCCAGTTACAGAATAAAGGTAAAAAATGGCAAATATTTTATCGTTACAATCGCATGTGGCATATGGCTACGTAGG
>SSGY01000069.1 GCA_008017145.1 Neisseriales bacterium | reverse complement strand
ATCCTAATTAGCGTAATTAGCGCAAACTTAGCGATTATTATTGCATTGTATATTTCTTATATATTTGATTTGCCAGCAAGCTTTTGTATTACAATGCTTTTATGTGTTGGGTATTTTGCTGGAGTATTAAAAAAATGGCTATTATAAAGTTTATATAGTTCCAAGTAAATTTGAGTAGATAATTCTTGAAAACAAGAGTCACTACGTAATTTTCAGGATAATTTGTGATATTATAATTATTTTAAAATGCACGTTAGTTCAAGCAAATCTGGCTGTTAAAAAGCCTTACCAATAATCTCTTATCATAATCTTTAAAAGTACAATTTGTAAAAATAATGTTAATTTATCTTGTAATTAGAGTCGTCAATTTATGCATAAAAAATTGAAGACTCTAGATTATTTTGTTAGCTTGAATAGTCTCTAAATATCGTATGCTTATCATTAAGATACTCCTTGAGTGTTGTGGTTATGCTACATATTTAATCTTATACTGGGTGTAAATTCTTACACCCTTTAGTTGTGTTTTTTCTGCATTTCTAATTATTTCTTCGCATAATATTTTGATGTGTATGTGTTTTATTGTTGTTGATGTCTTATGGTTTTTTATTTGTGTGTAAATTTGCCCATATACAAAACAATAGTTGATGATGTAAAATCGCAGTCATTAGACATAATTTCACAGGAATAATCATGAAGAAACTATTATTGGTTTTGCTAAGTAGCGTTGTAGCTGTATCGGCATATGCAGATGAAACAGCAACGACAAGTCCGGTATACATTAATCTAAATACAGGCTTTGCTACGATGTCCAATCTACCGACTGGTTCATGGGCAGGAGCGATCAATGCAGGTTATAACTTCAATGAGGCACTGGCGGTAGAGCTTGGCTATAACTTATTGCCCAGCTCACAATACGGAAGCACAACCGTTACGCAAAATGTATTTGATGTAGCGGTAAAAGGAACATTACCGCTGAGCGATATGTTCTCTTTGTATGGTCGTTTAGGTCTTGGCTTAGGTCTGAATGGCTGGAGCGGAACAGCACCAACAACTGGCAATTGCGTATTATGTGACAGTGGCTTGAGTGATACCTATGGAGTAGGTTTAGCCGGGATCGGAGCATCATTTAAACTAAGCCAGCATTTTGATTTACGAGTTGAAGATTATGCATTAGTGCCATTTCAGAATACCTATACTGGAACAGCGAATGTCGTAACTGGTGGTGTGCAATATAATTTCTAACAGAAAAACAATAGTAACATTCAAATAAAAAAAATAAATAGTGGTGGGAGAAAACAAATATGAAAAGTAAATATATAAAAAATTTGCTAGGTGCATTGGCACTGGTAAGCTTGGCAGCGTGTAGCGGAAGCGGTAGCTGCCCTCCAGGAGCAAATAGTGGAGGAAGTACCGGTGGAGTAACTTTGAAACTTACTGCACCCAATCAATATCCAGCAGGCTTACCTACCCCAACTATTGCGTATGTAACTATGACTAATACTTCGGGAGTTAGTGCTAATAACTTATTCTATCAAATTCCTGATAATACTAATTATACGCAAGTAGCGGTTACGGTGGTAAATGGTAGTGCCAACCCTTGTTTGTCGATTGCGGCTCATCAAAGTTGTACTTTCCCGTAACCATTGGTGCTAATTCATATCCGGGGAGCTTTATTGTTACCGCGACTCCAGATGCCTATAATATTAGTAATGTTGCTAGGCTGAAAAATTTGTTTGCTCAGAATTCCTCTACACTTCAAGCTAGTATTGGGCTTGTGGATGCACCAGTTAATAATGAAAGTGGTGCTGATGGCATAACTTTCTTTTATGATAAAAATATTCAGGGTACAGCAGGAGAAGATACTTATATCTCTATAGTCGCTTATGTAAATTCTCTAAATGCAGGAGCCTTTAATAATATCAATCTAGTCGATAATAGTGGTAATAAATTAGATTATACGGTGGTAAGTGGTAATACTGGGGGAACAAATTTAGTTGCTCCTGCCTTAGTTACACTGTTAGTTAAGGCTCCAGCTGGTGTACCTAGTTTAGCTTTTTATGCGCAAACAGCCGAGAATTCTAATCCTGTTAGTACTAGTGATAAAGCGCATAATGTGAGTATCACTGATATCCCTATCGGAATTTTGAGTATTTCTCCTAATCTGGTAAATTTTACCTCAACTTATAAGCAAGCTACATTTACTATATTTAATAATGGTCTAGGCGCAGCTAAGAACATAAGAATTTCTGGAGTTAGCAGCCCACTAGTTGGATCTACCAGCTGTGGATCTTCGCTTGAGACTAACAGTTCTTGTAGTTATGTTGTAAATAACTCGTCAACGGATAGCAGTGGTACACAAACTTTAACAGTAACTTATAATAATGGTCAAGAAGATAAAACAATCCTCGCTCAAATAGAATATACCTCAGAGAGCGCACTTTATGGGATTTCTCTAACTAGTGCTGATACTCCTAGTTTTGAATTTGTGGCGAATACATTAACAACTTCAGAATCTAGTGTTGTTAAGATTACCAATACTGGAGGTTTTGCAGAGAAAGATTTTGCACTTTCTTTGCCGCAATACTTTACTGTGAGCAATTATTCTGGAGCAAATTCTTGTGTTATTAGCAATAATACCATTTCTACTATCTTAAATGCTACAGGTGATTACTGCTACTTTGTATTAACTTATACAAATCCTAGCGTTACAGCAACCAGCAGCGCACTGTTATCAGTTAACTACAAATATAGTGGTGATAAAACCGCGCCGCAGGTTAACAAAACTTTGACATATACTACAAACCTTGTATCTGCAAGTCTCTCTGTGGCACCAACTGCAACATTAGCAAGCCCATATTCTTATGCTTCAATAGTTAGCAATAATGGCGAGAGTGAAACTCAGGTCTTTGTGGTTACCAATAACGGTCAAGACACTGCGGCTACTCTATCATATGGGGTAATGACTGGTGATACTTCTTATTTCACTAGAATCATTAGTTCCGTTGATGATTGCTCGACTAAAAGTAGTCTTCCTGTGGGCGGTACTTGTAACGTAACCATTAAATTTGGTCCTAATAGTACGAGTAAGCAAAATGCTACGGTTACTTTACCAATAAATTATATCTCTGCTAGTAGTGGCATTGCTAATAGCGCCAATATTGTTGTAAAAGGTACTGTTCGTCAACCTTTAGCTGCAAATATTATCATTAGCAGTGTTGTTAGTAGCAACGCTGTCGCTGGGAATGGTGAGAGTAGCCTTTCTGCATTCCAAATGGAATCAACTACTGCAACTGTAGGTGCTATAACATTAACTTACGTAAATACTGCAGATAGTGATGCTAACCAATTTGTGATTGACTATACTAAAGTTCCAGCAGGTTATACTGTAAATAGTGATCAAAGTACGTGTGGTAATACGATAACGCAGCTTCTGCGTAACTCAGGAAATAGTTGTGTAGTAATCCTAAATTCTACAGTTGTGAGCACTGGGAATAATGATGTTGATCTCACAGGAAATTTACTAGCTAGTTGGCAAGATGAGGAAAGCACTAAGACTGAACAGCAGGTTAGTTGGTTAGTTAATGGTTTGCTACAGTCAACTGTTTATGTAACAATTTTTGCTTCTCCGGCTATTATAATTACTTCAAACCCAAGCCCTGTAGGTACGGTTAATCAAGGAGATACTTTTGATATCATTGCGACTTTACAAGGTGGTTATAATGTGCCAGCACAATCTCTTGCCGTGACAGGATTGTCTCCGTCACTTTTTTCGGTTGCTCCAGCTAGCTGCGTAATACAGTCTGTGAGTCCACAAAGCTTGATTTGTACGTTTACAGTTACTGTTTTAACCCCTGATGTTAATAGCTATGTCGCGACAGTAACAAATAGCGGAGTAGTTCCGGTAGTTCCTGCAACAGTTGCATTTAATGCTAATCAGCCAGCCAAGTCTATGTCCATTGTCTTGGAAAGCGCTAACATTGATGTAGGTATGACAAGAGCTGTTACTGCTACTTTATCTGAAGTCGCATCAGGTAGTCCGGTAACTGTGACTTTTACTTCTGGTACTTCTGGCGTAGCTTCAGTACAGTCTTCTTGTAGTGTATCAGTGGGGCAAACTCAATGCCAAGTTGGGGTATATGGTGTTGCTGCTGGAACAAGCTCTATTTCTGCTTTTGCTGGTGGTTACGGTTCTGCTCCAGCGCAGACTGTAACGGTTGCATTGGTTCCATCACTGGTTATTTCAGTTGGAAGTACGTTGTTACAAGGAGATCCTTTCCCATTGCCTAGTTATTACTCAACCTATATGAGTGCTATCGTGTATCCAGCTGCGACCAGTAGTACTGTTGTAACATTCTCCTTAACTAAATTAACCGGTACGTCTGATGCAATTGCTTTCGATAGCGAAGGAGGATTAACCCCAATGACATGTACAATAGCTACAGGACAAGAAAGTTGTACCATTATAGCGCCAGTAGGCTATTCTGATAATGGGTTACAGCATGTGAATAACAGAATTGGTACTTCAGCACTTCAAGCTAATGCTACGGGATATGGCTCCTCAAATCAAATAACAGTTGAAGGAAAAAATACCGTTACTCCAACGCTAACTTTGAGTTTGGCAACTAATCCTATTTATATTGATGCAGGTACTTCAACTACTACTGTGGCTACTACGGCAACGTTGTCAGCAACAGCACCAGCAGGAGGAGTTACCGTAAGCTTCACCACGCCAACTGCTGGATGGGTTGGTTACTACACCAGTACATTGGGCAATACAGCTAGCTGTACTGTTCCTAGTGGTTTAACCTCTTGCAGTGTAGATATTACGCCGCTATATTTCGGTAGTTTTACAGTTAATGCAACAGCTAGTGGTTATTCAACTAATAATCAGAAAATTTTATATATTCAAACTAACCCATAATAAATTTTATTAATGGATTACTAAACGTCTCAAACTGTTAAACCCCAGATTAAGATTTCTAGGGTTTAACACTAATAGTACAGATAAATTCTTAGTCTTCTGTGCAAAGGTGTCAACGGTGAAGTGATTGTAAGAAGTAAATAGTAAAAAATCACTTTAATTAAATATGATGTAGTATTGTACAACAGGTGTCCTTAAAATTGGGTGTAAATTTTTATACCATTTAAGCATGAATGTCTATGTTATTTTAATTGTTTATTTGTAGAGGCTGTCTGTAAACCTCATTTGGCTAACCTTCTACACATTAACTTACACATTGCCAAATATACCAAACTCTGTGAAACCTCAATGCTTCCCTCATATTCTTTAGATAATCGCCTGCTTCTACCAAGCCAGACAAAAGTTCTCTCAACAATCCATCTTTTAGGCAGTAACTTGAATCCAGACTCCATATATAAAGGCGGTGCGTCGGGTAAAGCATAATAGTATTTACGTGGGCGCTTTATAACGTCTAACTCTATTTGATAATTATTTAAGATATAGTCACGTAGTCTATGAGCAGTATATCCCATATCTGCATATACTCTTTTTATATTAACTGCAGTATTAGCAAAAAGCTTTATTGCTCCAGTTCTATCGTTTTCATTGGCAGGACCAATATAACATTTCAAAAGAAAGCCATTATTGTCAACTAATATATGCCTTTTCCTGCCGTTGATTTTTTTAACCGGGTCATAACCGCCTATTCCTCTAACCTCAACCTTCTTTACTGATTGACTATCTATAATTCCTACACTTGGCTGGTCTTTTCCGATACCTGTCCTAATAAAAGTAATCAATTCATGATTGATGTGTTCAAATAAATTTTGCTTTTTCCATCTAGTAAATTGATAATAAACAGTTTTCCAATTCGGAAAATCATGAGGTAGGCATCTCCATTGGCAGCCTGTTCTTAATATGTATAAAACAGCATTTATTAATTCACGCTTGCTGTATTTGGGTGGTCTGCCGCCTTTAGCATAAGAAACAATAAAGTAGGGTTCCAGAAATTCCCATTCTGCATTATTTAAATCAGTTGGGTAGCTTTTTCTATTCATGATAGAACT
>SSGY01000094.1 GCA_008017145.1 Neisseriales bacterium | reverse complement strand
AGATGCATTGGGTAAACGTGATGATAAGTTATTCAAACTTGCTATGAAGTTGGAAAAAATCGCATTAGAAGATTCATACTTCATCGAGAAAAAACTTTATCCAAACGTTGACTTCTATTCAGGAATTATTCTTCATGCTATAGGTATTCCAACTGAAATGTTTACTACGGTTTTTGCTTTGGCAAGAACTGTTGGCTGGTTAGCACAATGGCAAGAGATGATTGAAGATCCAGATTTCAAAATTGGTCGTCCACGCCAGCTTTATACTGGTTATACTGCCAGAGATTATGTAGAACTATCAAAACGTAAATAATTTACGATAAATTTATTTAATTCGTAAGTAGGTATGTGTATAATATAGCATACCTACTTTTTTATACAGGGGATAATTTATGAAGAAAAAACTAATTGGGGTTGTATGTTTGTTTGCTTTAGCTGCTTGTGGCGGCGGTGGGGGCGGCAGCTCAACACCCACTCAACCTGTTGATCCAAATTTTAGTGATAGTCCAACACCTCCATCACCATACCCGACACCTGGCACATATTATGGTAAATCTTACTCTGCGTTGGGACAGCCAACAGGATTAACCGAAAGTTATCCAAGTGCGTTCTGGCCAAATAATTTGCATAATGCATTACAAATTGCTTACGGGAATAATGGCGAGTCGCAGATTGCAAATTTGGCAGCTTATGTTAATATGAGCGGTGCTCTTTGTTCCGCAACACCGGTTTACTATGAGTCAAGTAGTAATACGACTTTCTTGATTGGAGCAGCACATTGTTTTGTACAATCGAAGACTTCTCCAACGACATTATCCGCTGGTAACTTAATATCTACTTCTTCATTAACAGTTTATAATGGAGTAAGTAAGGCTAAAGGATGGGTGGGTACATACCCAGTAGCTGCAGTATATCTACGTCAAGATTATTGTTACAATGCAACTTTTGCAAGTGGTAGTGAGTGTCCTAATTTCACACCGAATGATGGCGTAGTTGGTGGACAAGGAAATGATATTGCAATAATTCAAGTTACAGGTCAGTATGCAGATCCTGAATCTTATCCAAAAGTTGTACCAGCTAGAGAATATCCACAGACTTATAGCGCGGCACCAATTTTGTCTATTGGTTACGGCTATAATACTCAAGAGCCAAATGGCGATCTTCCTGCAGGATGTACGGCGGGTAGTACATGTGCAATAATGTTCTATACTGCTAATTATCAATACTGGCAGCAGGATACCACCGGGTATCATTATTTGTATAATAGCTTCTATGCAGATACTAGCTATGGATCAAAATATGGTACAGGATATTCTTCACTAGTTTGCGGTGGTGATTCTGGTGGTGGTGATTTATTCTGGAATGGAACAAATTGGTTATTGTTATCTGAGCATACTTATGGTCCTAGTGGTGCATGTGGTACTTTTTACAGTTATTTACCAAATGCTGCAACTAATGTCTCTGCATACTATGACTGGATTCAATCAATTATCAAAGATCCTGCTCCGGCTGTGAACTGTAAAAATGGAACCATTGCAAATTGCGTTACCAACGGATAGAGGGTTCTTGAATAAACTACGTAGATTTGTTATATAAAATGCTTGGGTGAGTATGAGAAACGTTGTGTGTGGTTTAATTGGTTTGCTTTGCTTGGCTGCTTGTGGCGGTGGAAGTAGTGGTGGAGGTGGATTTCAAAATGATCCGACTCCTCCCTCGCCATATGCTCCGTTAGGTAACTACATGGGGATAGCTTATAGTGAGTTGGGGCAGCCTACAGGTTTGACCCAATCTTATCCAAGTTCATTCTGGCCAAGTAACCTACCTGCGTTTCAAATTGCATATGGCAGTGATGATGAATCAGCAATTGCTAATTTGAGCGCTTTGGTTCACCTTAAGCGCTCAATTTGTTCGGCTACTCCAGTATACTATGATTCGCAAAGTAACACTACTTTTTTAATTGGTGCTGCACATTGTTTTGTTATTTCTAAAAGTTCGCCTACAAATTTAAATCATAATGATTTGATGGCTACTAGTGATGTCAGGATTTATCATGGTGTTGGTTCCAGTTTACATAGCTGGGATGCTAATTATGATGTTAAGGCAATATATTTACGGCAAGATTACTGTTATAATGGCTCATTTGCCATAGGCGGTGAATGCCAAAACTTTACTCCACAAGAAGGCGCTAGCGGTGGTCAAGGAAATGATATCGCCATTATTCAAGTGGTTGGTCAATACGCCGACCCTGAATCTTACCCGCAAATTGTACCAGCCACACAATATCCACAGACTTACACTATGGCACCGGTCTTATCGATTGGTTATGGAATTAATACACAAACGCCAATTGGTGATATGCCCTCAGGTTGTACGGTTGGTTCAGATTGTGCAGTGATGTACTATACCGCTAACTATCAGTATTGGCAACAAGATACAATAGGATATCACTACCTTTATAATAGTTACTATAATAATGGTGGGTTTGGACAACATGGTTATACTTCATTGATCTGCGGCGGTGACTCCGGCGGTGGTGATTTATTTTGGAATGGCTCACACTGGTTATTACTATCAGAACATACGTATGGACCATCAGATGTTTGTGGTACGTTTTATAGTTTTTTGCCTGATGGTTCAACCAATGTTTCAGCATATTACGACTGGGTACAATCAATTTTATATAGTACGGATCCAGTGGCTGCTTGTAATAATGGTGGTATTGCCAATTGTGTAACCAATGGTATATGAAGTTTATCTTCAATAGCAACTTGGCTAGCAGTATTGAAAAAAGGTAGTCCTAAGACTACCTTTTAGCTATTAAAGCACATGCTTACATAGTGTGTTGACAACCATTGATTGCTAATTCAGCGCCAGTCATGAAACCAGAGATATCAGAAGCCAAATAAGTTACCAAACCTGCAATCTCTTCAGGTTTACCAAGGCGTCCCATTGGGATACCTGCAATAATTTTATTGCGAATTTCTTCATCAATTGCCATAACCATTTCAGTCGCAATATATCCAGGTGCAATTGTATTTACAGTAACACCTTTTTTTGCAACTTCTTGTGCCAATGCCATACTAAAACCATGGATACCAGCTTTGGCTGCAGAGTAATTAGTTTGACCTGCTTGACCTTTTTGACCATTGATTGAAGAAATATTGATTACACGTCCCCAACCTTTTTCAACCATATCGTCTAAAACTTGCTTACACATATTGAATGCGCTATCCAAGTTAGTATGCATAACAGCATCCCATTTATCTTTGCCCATTTTTTTGAACATTGAATCACGGGTAATTCCTGCATTGTTTACCAAGATATCAACAGTACCTAAATCTTTTTTGATTTGTGCAACTGCAGCTTCACAAGATGTGTAATCAGCAACGTCACAAGGGTAAGCAGCAACATCAAATCCCTCAGCTTTCATTTGTTTAACCCAAGCATCTGCTTGATCTTTCCATTTTTGTGGATCATAACCATCAACAAAATAAGTAGTCACTACTTTATGTCCAGCTTGAGCCAAACCTTTACACATTGCTGTTCCAATACCACCCATACCACCAGTAACTAATGCAATTTTCGCCATAGTGCGCTCCTTTAAGTTAAAATATTGCTAATTAAATCAAAATTTTTAAATTCTGACCAACTTTTTTATGAAATAAACCGCAAAATAAAATATGATAACAATTTTCTTACACCGTTTACTGCAGAGCTTTATACTGCCTCCGCTTAATTCGCTAATTATTATAGTACTTGGCGCATATTTTTTCAAGGTGCACCGCACAAAAGGGTGGATTATATTGCTGATTGGCTGCTTTAGCTTATATCTCCAATCAACTCCGTATTTTGCATATAAATTGAACCGTTGGCTATCACCTGAACCAATGCAGCTGTCAAGTTTAAATCAGGCACAAGCAATTGTTCTGCTTGGAGGTGGGGTAAATACTTATGCAGGGGAATACAATGTAAATGCGGTATCAAATAGTGATACTTTTATACGAATTCGTTACGCAGCATTCCTTGCTAAAAGAAACCCAGATTTACCTATCTTCGTTTCGGGCGGTGCTATTGATACCAAGGATTCTGAAGCTAGTTTAATGAAAAAAGCTTTGCAAAATGAATTTGAAGTAGAAAATCCGATTTATTTGGAACCAGACTCTAAAACTACCAGCGAAAATGCCAAATACACTTCTCGGATATTATTACAATATGGTATTTCTAAAGTAATTTTAGTCTCTTCTGCAAGTCACATAAAGCGAGCTGGTGCATTATTTGAACGTAATGGAATAAAAGTAATTGCGGCACCAACTGGATTTTATTCATTGGGTTATTATAAGTTACCTATTCTATGGTTTGTTCCAACAGCTAATGCGATGATGGTTACATCAAGTGTTTTACATGAGGTTTTTGGTTACATCTACGATGTTGGATTTTAGCTTATGAGTTTATTTTCTTCTGCCAATATTCATCAATTTGCTCAGTTCTGGCTAACTCCTCCAGTTAATTTTTGGATTTTTATTGTCTTAGGTGCGATATTTTGGCGAAAGCGGCGCGCAATTTTAATCTGTTTGTGTTGTGGGCTAATAATTACCTATATTCAATACACTCCGTTATTTGCCAAAGCATTAACAGCTTTAATTTACCCCAAGTTAGATTCTCCCTACAATAAGTTGCAGATTAAACCTCAAGCGATAGTGGTATTGGGTGCCGGAGTTACCTCATGTATTGATGATATTGGGAGGGTTGAGGCTTGTGTAGATGGGGTTTCATTATTAAACGTTCGCACGGCGGCAAAAGTTGCTCTTGAAAATCCTAATTTACCATTAATCTTATCAGGTGGAGTGACTGATGGGGTTAATAGCGAAGCTGAAGGAATGAGCAATTACCTTAAAGATAATTATTCGTTAGCAAACATCAGTATTATGGAATCACAATCATTGAATACGAATGAGAATGCAAGATATACAGCACTTAAACTTGAGGAGTTAGGAATTCATAAGGTGATTTTAGTAACACAAGCTTCGCATATGTGGCGTTCATTGGCGTTGTTCGATAAATATGGAATCTCTGCCCTTGCATATCCTGCATGGGATGACTATTTAATTAATGATCTTATTTGGTGGCAAAAAATAGTACCTAGTAATGCAGCATCAGAACAAACTACAAAAATTCTTCATGAAATGATCGGCTACTTTGTTTACGTGATATTGTAGTTAATCCTTTGTTAAATTTAAACATATTTACTAGAAATACTAAGGTTGTTTTAAAAATATCCTAAAAAATCAACAAAAAGATTTGACTGTTATCGCTTGGTTGTGTGATAATACCGTTCTGCCGCGAAGAGACGGCATCCGAAAAACGGAATTAAAACAGATCTTTAACAAGAAAAACAATCAATAAATGTGAGGCATCTAGCTATCAGTGTATTGAAGAAATACGAAAAAAGTTTGGTCTTAGAGATAAGATTAGACACAGATAGTTAGAAGTCGAACGGGAAACCGAATATTGAGAAATTAATAGATAGAGTACAGAAATGTGCTTTTATCGACGTCTAGCGAAAGTGGCGCAAGCCACTTAGAATCTCTGCATAAGAGATTCAGACTCAAAAAGTCACGGATTAAAACGAAAGAGTTTGATCCTGGCTCAGATT
>SSGY01000042.1 GCA_008017145.1 Neisseriales bacterium | reverse complement strand
TGGTTATACTTTAGCAGCTAATGCTAGTGGGGTTAGTTCAGCAACGAGTAATCCATTTAATGTTACATCTTCAATTACTGCGGCAGAGTCAGCTGGGTATAAAAGCACAGAAGCTAAAAGTGGCTATGAGGTTGCATATACCGGAGATATCGGTTCTAATTTCCAAGGTTTTGTCTATGTTTATATTGATTATGGTTCTAATCCAATCGCTAGCGATGAAGAGTTTAGAGCATTTAATTGTGGTGAAAGTTGGGTACAAAATACGCCTCGTAATGCTGTATTTGACTATGCCAATACATTAGGCAGTCCAAACGCAGCAGCAGGTCCACTTCTCCCTTATACAGACTGTCAGGGGCACACTTGGGGTTTGATCGTTCAAAATATCAGTTATATCTGGCCATTTGAGTCTTCCGCATATCCTGCTCCACAACCTGTTAACGGCTGGCAAGCAGGGCAAACAGGTGTGTATGTACCGCCAGCTCAGGTAAAATATTCTTCGATTAATAAGAATCAGTTAATTTTATTTACTAAAAATGATAAGAATGGAAATCCGATTCTACGTTTCTTTGTGACAGATCAGTGGGGCAATGTATATATCATCAAATCAAGTAATGCTACTGATCAAACTACTGAGCAGATTGCTGCAAGATTTGAATCAGCGGTATTTCCTGCTGGCTGGAGCAAGTCTAGTGGCTATCTAGCACAAGATTTATATTCATCTCCTGTGTATAACAATTATGGCAATGAATCCTATCCAAGTGCTATTTTTATGGATTTACGTGATAATGTTGATCTTGGCTACAGCATGATTTACTGGAATGGCGGTAATGGCGGCAGTGTAGCACAACAGGCTATTCCAACAGGTGTATTACCATTGGTGATAACCGAAGCAGGCGGTAGAATTAATGGCACTTCAACTAATGATCAGATGTATGGTAGCAGCGGTAATGATCTATTTTATCCTTATTCTGGTGATGATATTATTGATGGTGGTAGTGGGTATAATGGTGTAGTTTTTGAATTAAGCTCAAGCTTATATGCGATAGGCACGGCAAATGGCATTACGGTTGTAAGTGGTATAGATGGAGTAAAAACATTGACTAATATCCAATATTTGGTTTTTAGTGATAAGCAAGTTGTTCTTAGGTAACTAACATCCGGCTATCGTTAGCAGTTTTTACCCTTGACGCGCGATGGTGAAATGATGTAAAATCACGTGCTTTATTGTTTAATCTTTATATTTAATAGGAAATAACACAATGGTAGTTATTCGTTTGGCACGTGGTGGTAATAAACACCGCCCATATTTCAGCATCGTTGCTGCTGATTCTCGTGCGCGTCGTGATGGACGTTTCATCGAGAAATTAGGTTTCTTCAACCCAGTTGCATCTGAGGGTGTTGAAGCTGTTCGTATCAATAGCGAACGTGTTGCTCATTGGACTTCAGTTGGTGCGCAAGTATCTCCTGCAGTTAAAAAACTTATCAAAAATAACGCTTAATTGATGTCTATACCTGCAAATCTGATTGACATGGGTTATATAGCCAATGCTTTTGGTATTCAAGGTTGGGTAAAAATTAAGACGGCAACGGAATACAGTGATTCTTTGGATGAGTATACGCAAGTGTATCTCAAGCTCAAAGATGGAACGATTCTTAGCAAAAAAATTGAAAAAAGTTTTGCGCGAGACGGTGTGTTTCATGCAAAGCTCGCTGGAGTTGATGATCGGGATGCTGCCTTTGCTCTTAAAGGAACAATTGTTGCGGTTGATCGAGAAGAGTTTCCAGATTTAGACGAAGACGAGTTTTACTGGGTTGATTTAATCGGTTTGAATGTTGTCAATGTCCAAGGTGAGTCTCTTGGGGTTGTAAAAGATCTGATGGAGACTGGCGCTAATGATGTATTGGTTGCCAAGCTTGAACAAGAAGAACGTTTGATTCCGTTTGTTGCGCAGTATGTTGTCAAAGTCGATATGCAAAATAAACAAATTATTGTTGATTGGGGTTTGGATTATTGATCTTTAGTGTCATTTCCATATTTCCAGAGATGTTTGCAGCGACAAACCAGCATGGTATTGTTGCCCGCGCATTGGCAAATAATTTGTATCAATTAGATGCGATAAACCCGCGTGATTTTACTACCGATAATTATCGTCGGATTGATGATAAGACTTTTGGTGGCGGACCTGGCATGGTCATGAAGATCGAGCCACTTGAATTAGCATTAGCTGCGGCTAAAGCGAAACAAGAAGTGTGTGGAGTTGCAAAACCTCTCGTGGTGTATTTATCGCCACAGGGTAAGCGTGCTGATCAAAAGCTAATTAATCAATTAGCCCAAGAGACAGGCGTAATTTTTGTTTGTGGACGCTATGAGGGCGTTGATGAGAGATTTATTCAACGTAATGTTGATGTTGAGCTCTCGGTCGGCGATTTTGTGGTTTCGGGTGGTGAGTTACCAGCTTTGCTGATAATGGACGCTGTTGTGCGTCAGATCCCTGGAGCAATGAATTCTCAAGAGTCGGTTGAATGTGATTCGTTTATGGATGGTTTGCTGGATTGTCCGCATTATACTGTTCCACGCGATTATCAGGATGCCAAAGTACCGGAAGTATTATTTTCGGGAAATCACGAACAAATTAGAAAATGGCGCTTGCAGCAAAGCTTGTGGCGGACTTATCAAAGACGCCCAGAATTATTGCAAACGCGTAAATTAACCAAAGAAGAATCTCGGCTACTTTCTGAGATGTTGGCAAAGTCGCAAGATTAAGCTAATACTTAGTAATTAAACATAAGTAGGAACAAGATAAGGAAAAAATAATGAATATCATTCAAATTCTTGAGCAGGAAGAAATTGCTCGTTTAAATAAAACTATCCCTTCATTTGCACCTGGTGATACTGTTGTTGTGCAAGTTAAAGTAAAAGAGGGTAACCGTGAGCGTTTACAGGCGTATGAAGGTGTAGTAATCGCTAAACGTAATCGTGGTCTTAACTCAGCATTCATCGTGCGTAAAATTTCTGCCGGTGAAGGTGTTGAAAGAACATTCCAAACATATTCGCCATTAGTAGAATCGATCGAAGTTAAACGCCGTGGTGACGTTCGTCGTGCTAAATTGTACTATTTACGTGATCGTTCAGGTAAATCAGCACGTATTAAAGAAAAACTTGTTCGCAAAGTTGTTGCCGCATCTTAAGCACAAAGTTACTTTTCGCAATAAAGCAAAAAGCCTCATGAATAGCATGAGGCTTTTTTAATACTCAATCAGATTCAAAATATTAGTAGGCGACAGCGACGAAGCCTACAGCTAGCCGGTGAGGAGCTTGGCAACACCCCAAGATGATGAATCTGATTGGATTATAGCTATTTTAGTTTTTGTAAAGTAAGATTGAGGGTTGTCGTATCGTTGGTAATTAAAACATCATCCTCTTGAATTGTAAAACTCATTTTCATACCACGAGAGAACATTGCCGCTAGTTGTTTTGTATCTTCATCTGCCAGATTGATTACTTTTAAATTAGCATAATCGGCTACATTTAACTTGCTCCACCAAATTTCTGCAGGACGTCCACCATAACTATAAACAATTACCTGATCAGCACGAATTGAGGCTTTACGGATCAATTTCTCATCGGGTAAGCCAACACTAATCCATAGCGCAATATGCTCATTATGATCGCGATCCCATAAATCTGCATGATTAGTATCGGTAATTCCTTCGGCAAAGCTGAGGTTGTCATTGGCATTAAGCGCAAATGCTAAGACACGTACCATCATTCGTTCATCGGTTTCCGAAGGGTGTTGTGCAATAGTTAATAGATGATCTTGATAATAGTGACGGTTCATGTCAGCTATTTGAATATTAGCTTTGAAAACACGGGGTTTAATTGCCATTAAATATTTATCCTATTATTTATTTTAGTTAAATTATTCGTCAATATATAAAATTCGTTTTAGCTGCTTGATTGTGGCTGCAAACCAAAATAAATTGGCAAAAACACTCACCGCCAGTGCAATCATGTAAAACTGTTTATTTTGATTTAAGCTATGCTTATAAAATGCAGCACCAATTATCGCAGCACAGATAAAAAGAGTAGTACCATAGATAAAATACTTCCACTCTCTTTTTAGACTTAGATAAATTAATACTCCAACCTGAATTATACTTGCCAACGGTTGAAAAATTAGTGCTCCAATGGTGTAAAGAACGAGTAATGCATTTAGTTTAGCTTTTATGCTGATATTATTCATGGTAACCTTATTGTACTCTAAATGTGTTTATTTTTGATGGATATTAAACAGCAATTAATCAAGTAGAAATTCTTGCATTTGTGACTCCCGTAAGAGAATGGTATGTATTACGTAGGTCTAAAAAGTAATTAAAGCTTGTTTATATCTATTGCTTCCAATTATTAAATTCCAAAATTTTTCCTTCTCTATAATTGAGCATCAATTGTTTCGTAGACCTGTAATTTTTACTAAATCAATCACAATTAAACTATGTTGATATTTATTTGCGCTCAACATTGCTGGAATAAATTTAGTCATTTCCAACTCATTAAATGTAGCTAATTTTTCATAGTTATAACTTTCTAATTGAAATAGACTATCATTTTTGATTGTAAGATAATATGGATAATTATTCGGCAAAGGCAGATGCGCTTCTGACACTGGCAAATCAGAATGGAACTCCAGATTATTTATCAATCCCGGAACTTCTAGATTATATACTGTCGCAACTGGTTTACCTTCTAAATACTGAGCAATATTATATCCTGCATCGTAGCTGCGGTAGACGAAAGCATTAACCAGCATCAATGCGATAAAACTCGAAGCCACCGCCAAAGCTGGCAAAGCTAAAATCCACTTAACCACAGAGATTTTACTACGCTGAAAAACAGAATACCCCAGAATCAGAGTCGGAATCAATGCACTGATTATTAACCAACTAGCTCTAAAAAAGAAGATACTTATCGCAAGGCTCAAACACAAAATCAGGAATGTTAGTCCTTGCTGAATTTTGACAATCACAGATAGCTTAGAAGCTTGATTAACTATATAATTAGCAACAATAATTGCCGCAAATGGCATGATAATATTGGTATAATGATCAAGCTGAAACTTGGTAGCGCTAAACATAATAAATGTCAGCCAGAAACTGCTTTGTAAATAGATTGATATTGCTCGCTGTGTAGTTACTTCAGCCTTAAAGCAGCGACATACTGCAATAAGGCTGGCGATAAACAGCAAAGACCACGGCAAAAACGCCCATAAGAAAGTATGAATAAAAAACCCTGGATTGCCATGATTATTGACAATCGGACCACTATTAAAAAAGCGTCCAAATTGACTACCCCAGAAAAACCAGCTGATTCCTGACACTTGATGCTGTCCAAAAACGAGTTTTTCAGGATGAAGATCAAATTGCACATAGAGACAAATTAACTCTGGTAGCGTTGCCAGTAGACTTAAAGCGTAAGCCAGCAACCATTTGGGCTGAATTATCTTACGCAATTCACCACTATATAGCCACATTGCAACTAAACCACTAAAAATCGTGACAACGACAAATAAGCCTTTAGTCATTAAAGCTAGCCCAGTAAATATACTGGCTAACAGCAGATTTTTTATTCCCCCAATACGGTCATAGCGCAAATAATAGTAACAGGCTGAAACAATTTCACCTAATAGAAATGCTTCCGCACGGATATCCATACTGGATAGGAGTAGATGTAAACTGCTAACATAAATTAATGTAGCCACAATTCCAGTTGCTTCTGAATAAAGCAATTTACCCAAACGATAGGTATAGATAGCACCGATACAATGAAAAATAAACCCTGGTAACACATAGGCAAAAGCAGAAATACCAAAGATCTTAAATGATAATGCGGTTAACCAAAATGGCAGATGTGGCTTATCTAACCAATCCTGACTAGCATAATAGAGATTTATCCAGTCATGATTGCTTACCATCGTCTTACTAATAACGGCATAAAAATAAGCATCGTTACTGTTCAATACTGGCGAAAACATCCCGCAAGCATTAATTAGTAATAATAGAATAATCAACCACCACCAAGAGCGGTTCAGATTAAGAGGTAATTGCTCAGTCATTGATTAATCAAGAAAGGAAATAATTTGCCAGTTATTTTCCAGTGCAATTTGGCGGAGTTTTTCGTCAGGATCAACCGCAATCGGATCGTCAACCTGCTCTAGCAACGGCAAATCGTTATGTGAGTCCGAGTAAAAAACATAATGTAGTGGATTATAATTATTTTTAGTCAACCATTCTTCCAGATGCACCAATTTCCCACGCCCCATACATGGCTCAAGCTCAATTTCACCTGTATACTCGCCAGAGGCATCACGCTTACCGCGTCCAGCAATCAAAGCATCCACACCAAAAAAATTAGCGATTGGACGCGCAATATCTTCGATAGTTGCAGTAATGATTACTACATAATCACCGTCTTGTTTATGCCGCTCAACATAACGTTGTGCTGATTCTGTTATCAGCGGACGAATTTTATGCGTAAAAAAACCTTGCAATAAATCATTACGTTCACTAAGCGGTAAACTTTGCAATAATTCTAATTCAAAACGATATGCCGCTTCCACATCCAACGTGCCATTCTGATAATCTTGCAAAAAGGCTGCTCGTTGCTGCGCTTTATCTTGAGCTAACAAATTTTGTTCGCTAAGAAATTCTGCCCATAAAGTTCCGCTATCGCACGGCACTAATGTATGATCCATATCAAATAAAACTAAGCGCATTTACCTATCTTTTCTAAAAAATTTGCACAATTATAGCATATATCTAACTTTGCTGAATTGCTCAACGGTGTTAAAAAAAGCAACCAGATTATGGTTGCTCATTATTTATTTAGCTACAGTGACCATGGCTGGACGCAGTACCCGACCATTGAGTAAATAGCCTTTTTGCATAACGCTGACAATGGTATTGGTTTCTTGCTCATGCTCTTCAACCACACTCATTGCCTGATGTAGATTAGCATCCAACTTTTCTTTAACTTGTGGATTTATATCTTTAATCTGATGCGCTTCAAAAACTTTGATTAATTGTTGCAAGGTTAAATCAACACCCATTTTTAACATCTCAAAATTACCAGACTGATCTTTAAGTGCCATTTCGAGATAGTCTTTAACGGTGATTATTTCTTTGGCAAAATTACTGATCGCATAATCACGCGCTTTTTTGGTTTCTTCTGCACCCCGGCGTTGCGTATTTTGCATTTCTGCAATTAACCGTAAATTAGTATCTTTTAATTCTGCTAGTTCTTGTTCTAGTTTTAAAACCTGATTAGTTTCTTCCTGAACGATTTCTTCTAAAACTTCGGTAAAATTCTCAGCATTTTGGTTTTCTGCTGCCGTGTTTTGAGTTGCTCCATTTGATTCTTGTGTAGTTTGTTGCTTTTCCATCTTTATACTTTCGTAAAATTAAATACCAATGTCATAGTATATAGTGCATGAAACTTATTTTTCAAGGCAGCTTTAGACTATATTTTATATTAACTTATAAAATGTTGTATTGTGGTTGTTTCAGTGATGGCAAATTGAAAGATTATGGAAAAAACTATTTCAAGTGAGGTGAATGAATTTATTCGTGCATTTGTTATGGATTCTACTATAATAAAACGTTTAATGTTGCTATTATTATAAGAAGGAGAGGTTATGATGAAACAATTGAATACAAATATTCCTCAAGTCGAGTTGATAAAAACAGAAGCCAAATTGAGCTATGCCTCACCAAAAGTTACTGAATTGTTTTGTGCTGATGTAATTGAAGGTGGTGGTCCCAATGCTCTTGAGAGCCAAGGTGGCGGTTTTTTATCATAATTTGTAATAAGGTATTGATGATGCAGAGATTATGTAAATTGATTGGTTTAATATTATTATTGACATCATGTAATAGTGGTAATAATGCAAATGTGAGTACAAATACCACAAGTGTAAATCTAGAAGGCTATATCGGCCGATTAAATTATATTCCAGTTGAGAACAATGCTAAATATCAGTTTAATAATTTGAAAAGCTTGCTGGATCTGAAGAATTTTGCTAGTAATGGGAATCAAACAAGTATTTATGTTGCATCACCAGTTAGTTTATCATCAATAGTTGTAGGCTATTACAACGATACAGTTTGCAATAATCAAGTAGCGCTTACATCTTTTAATGGCGGTGTAACAATGCAAGCTGGTACATACTATACTAGCGATGCATCAAATCAATATTTATGTAATCAATACAATTATAATTCGCGTAGTGGATGTAGTGGAGCATTAGCTGGTGCTCAGGCTGGTGATTATAAATCGATGCAGATAATCTATAATTTTACGAATGGTTCATCATCAAGGTCTCTTTGCCTATATAACCAGTTTAACGGCAATGGTTATGAAGCGACAGCAAATTATAGCGATCCGCAGAATCCAGTAGCTTGTAGCAGTAGCAATTGTGGTTATTCAACAAGCTACTTAACGAGTGGAGTTGGTATAAATTCGTTTTCAATAGCATATTCGTCAGCTACTGCTGCGAATAGTTGTTATCTAAACGAAAGTTCGAATAATAATCTTGAATGCTGGGGAGCTCCAACAAATGGTGCTATTGGTAATGGATATGTGATATATCCAGCGATCATGCCTGATGGAGTTGAAAGTTTTAGTCAGGTATCGACTAATGCTAGTTTTAGCTGTGCGATAGCTGGTAGTGGTACGAACGCAGGTAAAATTTACTGTTGGGGAGTTGGCACAGCTGGACAAATCGGCAATGGGGCGAATAGCGCTGTAAATGTTCCTACTCCGGTCACGATGCCAGCAGGAGTAGATGGCTTTAGTCAGGTATCAACTAATAGCAGTTTTAGTTGTGCGATAGCTAGTAGTGGTACGAACGCAGGTAAAGTTTACTGCTGGGGAACTGGCTCAAATGGAAGAATTGGTAATGGGGCAAATAGTAATATCAATGTTCCAACCTCAGTAACGATGCCCTCCGGAGTAGATGGCTTTAGTCAAGTCTCGACTAATACTAACTTTAGCTGTGCAATTGCCGGTAGTGGTACGAACGCAGGTAAAGTCTACTGCTGGGGAATTGGTACAAGTGGACAAATTGGTAATGGAGCGAATAGTGCTGTAAATGTTCCAACTCAGGCAACGATGCCTTCAGGAGTGGATAGTTTTAGTCAGGTATCGACTAATTCTAGTTTTAGTTGTGCGCTTGCAGGTAGTGGCGAAAGTGCTGGCAAAGTTTATTGCTGGGGATCAGGTTCTAATGGACGAATTGGTAATGGCGCATTTAGCAATGTCAATGTTCCTACTTTAGTAACGATGCCCTCAGGGGTAGATAGTTTTAGTCAGGTATCGACTAATGTTAATTTTAGTTGTGCGCTTGCCGGTAGTGGCGAAAGTGCAGGTAAAGTTTACTGTTGGGGACTTGGCACAAGTGGACAAATTGGTAATGGGGCGAATAGCACTGTAAATGTTCCAACTCAGGCAACGATGCCTTCAGGAGTGGATAGTTTTAGTCAGATTTCAACTAATGCTAGTTTTAGTTGTGCGCTTGCTAGTAGTGGTACGAACGCAGGTAAAGTTTACTGCTGGGGAACTGGCGGAAGTGGACAAATTGGTAATGGGGCGAATAGCACTGTAAATGTTCCAACTCAGGCAACGATGCCATCGGGAGTAGATAGTTTTAGTCAGGTATCAACTAATAGCAGTTTTAGTTGTGCGCTTGCAGGTAGTGGTACGAACGCAGGCAAAGTTTACTGCTGGGGAGTTGGCACAATTGGACAGATTGGCAATGGAGCTAGTAGCACTGTCAATGTTCCAACTCAGGCAACGATGCCCTCTGGAGTGGAGAGTTCTATTCAGATCTCAACAAACAATAATTTTAGTTGTGCGATAGCAAGTAGTGGCAGGAATACAGGTAAAGTTTACTGTTGGGGTAATAACTTGAATGTTTCTTCTATGGGAAGTGCAGGAGTTTCTGCTCCACTTTCCAGCCAACTGCCAGAAGGTGTTAGTACTTACAACCAGCTATCAACTAATGCTAGTTTTAGTTGCGCGATAGCTGGTAGTGGTACGAACGCAGGTAAAGTTTACTGCTGGGGAACTGGCACAACTGGACAAATTGGTAATGGGGAGAATAGCACTGTAAATGTTCCAACTCAGGCAACGATGCCTTCAGGAGTAGATAGTTTTAGTCAGGTATCGACTAATTCTCTTTTTAGTTGTGCGCTTGCAGGTAGTGGTACGAACGCAGGTAAAGTTTACTGCTGGGGAGCTGGTACTAATGGACGAATTGGTAATGGAGCAAATAGTAGTGTCAATGTTCCAACTTTAGTAACGACGCCTTCAGGAGTAGATAGCTTTAGTCAGGTATCAACTAATACCAGTTTTAGTTGCGCGCTTGCCGGTAGTGGTGTAAATGCTGGTAGGGTATACTGTTGGGGAGGTGGCACAGGTGGACAAATTGGTAATGGAGCGAATAGTGCTGTAAATGTTCCAACTTCAGTAACGACGCCTTCAGGAGTAGATAGTTTTAGTCAGGTATCAACTAATGATAATTTTAGTTGTGCGCTTGCCGGTAGTGGTACGAACGCAGGTAAAGTTTACTGCTGGGGAAGTGGCACAAGTGGACAAATTGGTAATGGAGCTAGTAGTATTGTAAATGTTCCAACTTTAGTAACGATGCCCTCCGGAGTAGATAGTTTTAGTCAGATTTCAACTAATACTAATTTTAGTTGTGCGCTTGCAGGTAGTGGCGAAAGTGCTGGTAAAGTTTACTGCTGGGGAGCAGGTGGTAGTGGAAGAATTGGTAATGGAGCAAATGGTGATGTTGATGTTCCCACTTCAGTAACGATGCCCTCAGGAGTAGATAGCTTTAGTCAGGTTTCAACTAACCCTAATTTTAGTTGTGCGCTTGCCGGTAGTGGCGAAAGTGCAGGTAAAGTTTACTGTTGGGGACTTGGCACAAGTGGACAAATTGGTAACGGTGCAAGTAGCGATGTCAATGTTCCAACTTCAGTAACGATGCCATCAGGAGTAAGTGCTTTTGGTCAAGTGTGGACCAGCAATAATTATGCTTGTGCGATAGCAGCCAGTGGAGTCAATGCTGGTAAGCGCTACTGTTGGGGAGATAATTTTTCTGGACAATTAGGTACAGGTGATGGTGTTAATAAGAATATTCCAACATTAGTTAATTAAATTTATATTTTACATAATATAAGAGTAATAATGAAAAATTTGATTTATTTTACATTAATAGTAACTATTTCTGGTCTAATTTCCTGTGGCAGTGGAGGAGGGGGAGACAACCCTACGCCAAGTCCAACGATTAGCCCGACTCCCTCACCACCTGTTGATGACGAACTTAAGAACTTTTTTGCAATACTTAGCTTTAGTTCTGAATCGCCTGCTCAGAGCTCTGGATGGCCTAAGCAGCTTTCGTTTGTCTTTAACCATGATGATGCGTTACTAAATAAGCTGCAAGTTTCATTCTATCAGCTACCGCAATGTAATGTTTATTTGACTGGTTATTCAATTAGTGGCTCGGTTGATCCACTACAAGGATACTATACAACTAATAATCAGTCAAGCTATTACTTGTGCAATAAATTTAGTTTTCAGGGAACTGGCTGTGTTATACAATCAATGTGGACCAGCAGTATCAAATTTGAATTTTATGACGAAGTTGGTAAAATTTCTGAATCTTGTATTTCGTCAAGCTCCAGTCAAAGTAATAATCTTGGACAAATTGCTGATTATATAAATGCATATTATTCACGTCAGTGTAATAACGGTGGGAGTTGTGGATTTTATGACGCTTTTATTTTTGATGTAAACTAAGATATTAGCTTTTAAGTTATATTAATAAACCAATTCTATCATGACATAATATAATTTAGTAGTTAGCGAAGAGACATTTTTTTAGCAAAATATTCTGCGCATTATCGATAATTAACCATATAATTAATAATGTTAGTTTGGGAAGCAAACGCATATCAATGTTATAATAATGGTTTAATTCATATTGTAACAGAAAGCGTAAAAAAATGAAACAGCTTCAGGTAATGGATGGTAATGCAGCGGCAGCCTATATTGCTCATGCAACGAATGAAGTAATTGCAATTTATCCAATCACCCCCTCATCAACGATAGGCGAAATTGCCGATGAAAAATCCGCCAATGGCGAAACCAATATCTGGGGACAAATTCCTTCCGTTACAGAATTACAATCGGAAGCTGGAGCTGTTGCTACTGTTCATGGTGCCTTGGCCGCTGGATCATTGAGTACAACCTTTACCGCATCACAAGGCCTACTCTTAATGCTTCCCAATATGCATAAAATCGCTGGAGAATTAACGCCAACTGTTTTTTATGTAACTGCACGAACAATTGCCAGCCACGCTTTATCTATTTTTTGTGATCACTCGGATGTAATGGCTGCCAGAAATACTGGCTTCGCAATTTTATTTGCCAGCAATGTTCAAGAGGTAATGGATTTATCTTTGCTTGCGCAAAATGCAACCTTAGAATCACGGATTCCATTCATGTTGGCATTTGATGGTTTTCGTACGTCACATGAGCTCAATAAAATCGAAGTTATTGATTTTGCGACGATTAAACAATTTATTAATCATGAAGCAGTTCTGGCGCACCGTAGCCGACGTTTAACACCAGATAATCCACACATTTTAGGTACAGCACAAAATCCGGATGTTTTTTTTCAAGGACGTGAAGCTGGTAATCGTTATTATCAAGAAGCTCAAGGTATAATTAAAAATAACTTGCAGCGCCTTGCTCAAGTTACTGGTCGCAATTATCTGCCATTTGAATATTATGGTGCTGCAGGTGCAACGCGAGTAATTATTGCCATGGGTTCTGCGTGTGAAACCATTAATGAAACCGTTACCAAACTCAATCAACAGGGTGAAAAAGTTGGCGCAATTAAAATTCATTTATATCGTCCGTTTTATGCCGAAGATTTTATCAGTCAGTTACCAATAACTACGCAGGCAATTGCGGTATTAGACCGTACCAAAGAATCTGGTTCGTTGGGTGAACCGCTCTATCTGGATATTAAAACAGCAGTAGTTGAAGCTTGGGAAACTGACAAAGCTCCATTTAAACAATTACCTAATATTATCGGTGGGCGTTACGGACTAAGTTCCAAAGAATTTACCCCTGCGATGGTTAAAGCTGTTTTTGATAACTTGTCACTTAACAAAACACAGCAAAAACGTAAATTTGTGGTTGGAATCAACGATGATGTAACTCACCTTAGTTTGGATTATGATATCAATTTTACTAGTGAGTGTTTGGATAACTTCCGTGGTAAATTTTACGGCATGGGCTCGGATGGTACAGTTAGCGCCAATAAAAACTCAATCAAAATTATTGGTGAACATAGTGATTTGGCGGTACAAGGTTTTTTTGAATACGACTCTAAAAAATCAGGTTCTTATACCATTTCGCACCTACGCTTTGGCAAACAAGCCATTCAAAGCAGTTATCTAGTCCAAAAAGCTAATTTTATTGCCTGCCATAATTTCAGTTTTGTGTCCAAATATGATATTTTAGCTGATGCCGAAGAGGGTGCTACTCTATTGCTGGCTAGCTCATATAATGCTAGTGAACTCTGGGCACAATTACCTCAGCAGCTTCAAGCACAATTAATTACTAAAAAAATCCATTTATACAATGTCCAAGCACATAAAATTGCTGCACAACATCAGCTTGGTAAACGAATTAACACGATTATGCAATGCGCATTTTTTGCGTTGAGCCAAGTTTTGCCACTTGAGCGAGCAATCGGTGCAATCAAAGAATCTATCCAAAAAACTTATGCGCGTAAAGGTGCGGACGTAGTTGCGCAAAATATTGCAGCAGTTGGTTCTGCTCTTGCTGCAATCGAAGAAGTTAATCTACCAGATCAGGTAACGAGTAGCATTCCGATGTCTAATCCGATTAGTGCTGATGCGAGTGCTTTTGTGCAAAAAATTGTCGCGCCAATGCTTAAACTTCAGGGCGACCAGCTTCCAGTATCAAGCTTGCCGGATGACGGAGCATGGCCAAGTGCAACTTCCAAATATGAAAAGCGGAATATTGCAGCCAAAATCCCCGAATGGAATCAGACATTATGCACTCAATGTGGGCTATGTACCTTAGTTTGCCCACATGCTGCAATTCGTAGCAAAGTGTTTGCTTTAGACGAATTAGCTGCAGCTCCACCGAGCTTTAAACATGAGAAAGCTAAAATCAAAGGCTTTCAGGATAAACAATACTCATTGCAAGTTGCCCCCGAAGATTGTACTGGCTGCGATGCCTGCTTTAATATCTGCCCGGTTTTAGAAAAAAATGCGGATGGTGAGTTTAATGGTCGCAAGGCACTCAATATGATTGCCCCTGCGCCAGTCTTGACTGCAGAGCGGGAAAACTTTGCGTTCTTTAGCAAACTGAGTGAAACTCATGCCGCAGAAGTTGTTGGAGGAATCAACAACCTCAAAGGTAGCCAGCTGATGCAGCCGCTATTTGAGTTTTCTGGTGCGTGTTCTGGTTGTGGTGAAACGCCGTATATCAAATTATTAACCCAATTAATTGGTGATCGTTTAATAATTGCCAATGCAACGGGTTGCTCTTCGATTTTTGGCGGAAATTTACCGACTACCCCTTACTGCACCAATGATCAGGGACGTGGCCCGGCATGGGCAAACTCACTCTTTGAAGATAATGCCGAATTTGCTTTAGGTATGCGCTTAGCACAAGAACAGCTGCAGGAAAAAGCACGTTTAATGTTGTTAAATCTCATTAAAAATCATCAAGTGACTGATGCAGAAGAGTTAATTTTAGCAATTTTAAATGCGAAACCGCAAAGCGCAGCTGAAATTGAAGAACAACGCCAACGTATTTTACAGCTCAAAACATTGTTACAAGCGCAAACCAGCACAGAGAGCCAACAACTACTCGAAATCATTGATCATGTGCTAGATAAAAGCGTGTGGGCATTAGGTGGCGATGGTTGGGCGTATGATATTGGCTATGGTGGCTTGGATCATGTAATTGCCAGTGGTAGAAAAGTTAAGCTTTTGATTTTGGATACCGAAAGCTATTCCAATACTGGTGGGCAGATGTCCAAATCCACTCCGCTGGGTGCAATTGCCAAATTTGCCAGCGCAGGTAAAAATATGTTCAAAAAAGATTTGGGCATGCTTGCAATGAGTTATCGTCATGTATATGTTGCTCAAATCGCACTGGAAGCAAATCCTATGCAAGCCATCCGTGCGTTAAATGAAGCAGAGTCTTATGATGGTCCGGCAATCGTAATTGCCTATGCACAATGTATCGCGCATGGGATTGATATGACGCATGGTGCTGAGCAGCAACGCCGAGCGGTACAAAGTGGCTATTGGCTGCTTTATCGCTTTAATCCACTATTAATTAGCCAAAATAAACAACCGCTACAGCTGGATAGTAAAGCACCAATGCTTCCACTGAGTGAATATTTTAACTCTGAAAACCGCTTTCGTGGTGTAAGTCAGCAAGATGCGAAACTTGCAGCGGAGTTTTTAGAGCAGGCACAAGAAAATATTATGCGTCGCTTTGAATATTATCAGTATCTGGCAAATATGCCAAGTAGTGCTACAATATAGAAAATAAAATATCCAGATTTTTATCTGGATATTTTATTTTCTATATTGTAGAGATTATTCTGCGGTTGTGTGGAGCTCTTCCTTGAATTTGCGCGCGCTGCGGATGTTTTTGCTATGTTCTTTGTCTTTATAATGCGCAATATTATGAGCTAGATCGTCTTTTAGCATATCCAATGCTGAGTAAATATCATCAGATTCAACCAATGCACCAAAGTTTTTTTCTGGTGATTTAATACTGACTTCAGCATAGTATATCTTACCACTGTGTTGGCTTTGCGTAACTTTTCCTAGGCGTAAATTAAAACTTGCTTCCGAACCATTATTTGGGAAATACTTATTTAGCGCAGATAGTTTTTCTGTGGCATAAAGTTTAATCGCGTCAGTTAAGTCAAAATCTTTGCATAAAATTGATAAGTTTTTCATGGACGTTCCTTTCGTCTTTGATACACATAACAGATAAAAAAACTGTCAAGCCAACATACTTGTTGACTTATAGGGCTATTATAGCTCTAAATAATAAGCTTTGCGCAAAATTTTTAAAGATATTTGTCAAAAAAAATAGGCTTACTGTGCTACAATTCGCCTAATTATTTGTTTTAAATTGGATATATAGTGTTAGCATGTTTTGTAACTACAGTGCGTGGATTAGAGCAATTACTGGCAGACGAGATTACTGCATTAGGTGCAATTGATATTGTTGC
>SSGY01000177.1 GCA_008017145.1 Neisseriales bacterium | reverse complement strand
GGTGTTTAGACAGTTATTCAAAGAAGCATATCGCTATTACATCATGGGTGTTGCCAATTTAGAGAGTTTAGATTCAATTAATTATACGGACTTTAAAAGTACCCATGATCAACATTGGCAAATTGAATGTTATCATCGAGCACTTAAACAGGTTTGTAATATTGAAAGATTCCAAGTTCGCAAAAGCCATGCAATTAGGACGCATGTTTATTGTGCACTCAAAGCCTTTTGCAAACTAGAAATAATGAAAACCAAACAAATAATTACTAATTGGTATCAGGTGCAGCGACAATTATTTAACAAAATTATTGCTGAATTTATTAAACACAACAGCATTACAGGCATGGCATGTGCATAATTATGAATTTCTGTCAATGCGTAAGTTCTAGAAACTACAATTTGTAGATTTAGGAATAAGCTAGTTAAACAAGATATGTTGGATGGTTATCTAAAGCAGATTAATCATCAGCTTGAACAGCATAACCTCAAAGTAAAGATAACCGAAGGTGCAATTCTGGATGCAACTTTAATTGAAGCCGCAGTTAACTCACAAGCCAAACCAAAGCTAATCGCAGAAGATCGTAATGAGGACGATATTGATAATTCAGGTAGTGGTGGAGAGCTATTTGAATTAAGTGCTAACCAGCAATCAAATGTCGAAATAGATTCAGATGCAAAATGGCTTAAAAAAGGCAAACGTAACATATTTGGTTTCAAAGAGTTTATTGTAACCGATGCCACTGATGGCTATTATGAACATTTAATGATAACACCAGCGAATCAATCTGAGATGACTAGTTTAGAGCAAGTGCTGCAACCAGTGATTGAAGAAGCCGCACCTAAATTCCTGCAAACAGACAAAGGCTACTCTTCAGAAGCTAACCGTGAATTTCTAAAAACAAATAACATTGGCAACGGTATTATGGATAAGGCTAAACGTAATACTAAACTTACATTCAAACAGCTTTATCGTAATAAGCGTATTTCAAAAACCAGATATATCGTTGAACGCACAAACGCTACAACTAAAAATATCTTTGGTTTTACCAGAAGCAAGTACATTGGTATAGCCAAAGTTAAAACTCAGGCTTTATTAGTAGCAATTGCTCATAACTTACTAAAAGCAGCCAATAAAATTAGCCTAACACTGGATAATAGTATCCAAATTTTACGAAAACGCCAAATTAGCTGGGTATTTTAGGGTAAATGGTGATAAATGGGAGAGTATTTCCAAAAAATAGACCAAATTATCAACCTTCCACAAATTTAAAAATCAAAAATTCAATTTAGCATGAATTAACTCTCATGGACTTCTAATTTGCAGAGGCTTCAATTATGGATACGAATTATGATATGTAGGTTACCGAGCTATCAAGCTCCACAAATTAAAGAAGTAAAGAACAATAATGCAATTAGTCAGGTATCTGATATGTGGCAAGAGTATCGCAAAGAATTTAATAATCTTGGATTCACTATGTTTTAAAAGATAGATCACGAGAAAATTTAAATTTAGACCTCCATATGAAATAGTAGCTCAAGAACTTGTTTCTTGGCGCAAGTGGCTTCTGTAATTGCGTAAAGGTGTATAGCTTGTGAAGTTTTTAAGTATCTTTTTAAAACAGCGGTTTTATTGTTCAGCCCATCTAGTAACGCAATTTTTAGCAGTTATGTTAATTACTGTGACTCTGAATAGTTGTTCAGGAGGGAGCCAAAAGGCTCAAAGTTCAGGGTTGATTGGCAATAATTCGCTAATTAGCCTTAGTCAGGTTGCTCCATTTACGATTAGCGATGATCGGTCACACACACTTGTATTGCAACTAAATAATAATTCGAGTGATAATTTATCTGATCTTTCTCTAGCGACTAGTAACTATAGTGGTGCACCACTTAATGTATCACTGAAAGCGATGAATTGTACGAATGTTGCAACAGGAGGCAATTGTTTAATTGCTGTTACTATTCCGCCTGTTATTAACTCAGGTAGCTTTGCAGTGACGGCATATGATGATCAACACCGTGCAAGCACTGCATTTGTTAATTATACTAAGACAAACACTGCTACCAATATATTAAATTTGGGACAGCTAAGCAATCCAATAATGGCTCAAGCATCTGGTAACGTTAGTGCTGTTTTACCTGTTTTAATTACCCCCACCCAGTATGAGTATTTATCGGCTCAATTAAATATACCGTCACGGTTATCTAGTCAATTTTTTTGTGAAGGTGCTAGAGTTACGAGCTTACGAGCAAATCAACTATGTCAGGTTTTATTGACTACCAATGTTAATAGTGGGAATTTTAATATTGAATTAATGTATTCTCCCACCTCTACATTAAAGACTGGAAGCTTAGTCCAGATTGATAACAGTTTGAATCCAAATGTCTTGATTGGTGGCAATAACATTGTAATTAATCCAGCGAATGGAAGTAGTGGAACTGCTAGCATAACGTTACTTAATGCTGGATTAGCGATTGCTAATAATTTGAATGTTCAGATTAGTTCACCGCTTTCGATTAGCAATAATTCGTGTAATGGCAATTTGGCGGTTGATGCTAGCTGCAGTTTTGATTTACACGCCACCAGCCAGCTAAATGGGCAATCCAACGTAATTATTAGTTACCAAAATCCAGATGGAACGCTCCAAACACAAAATCTCAATGCAATTTACATTGCCAATAATTCGAGCACTGGTGCACAAATATCCGTAATCGGGTCATTTAACAGTACGATTTTAAATACGCCATCGGTAATGACATTAAATATTAGCAACAATGGTAACCGCGCGTTAAACAAATTTAATTTTAGTCAGTTAAATATCCTGAATCCTTATTTGAGCTATACTACTAATGGGATTGCAGCTCCTATTTGCAAAACTGATGGTACTCAAGACCTGCCGAGTGGGAGTAGTTGTAACTTAGGTGTTGTTTATAATCCAACGCTACAACAAAATGGTACATTTAACTGGGGCTTGAACGCTGAATATGCAGGTGCTACTAACCAAAGTCAAAGCTATAATTCATCAATCACAATCCCATATTCAACGGTTGACACATTAAATGTTGGTTACAGTAATAATTTTGTAACATTGACTCAGGGGGAAAGTGCTACGGTTACAGTTACTGAAAGTTCACCACTTTCGGACTATCCCGTAATTGTAACTTTTACTTCACCAGACCCAGCTAATCTAACTATTTCACCAGCTACCTGCACTTTAACGAGTAGCACTCCGAGTTGCAATCTAACTATTATAACGACACTCAATAGTAACCCAAATTCTTATGTTGTAACCGCAACTACGGGGAGTAAGAGTTTGAATAGTTTGTACGTTAATGTAAATAAACGCATGACCTTAGCCATTATTGCAAGCCAAAGTCAGAGTCGCTTAACTATATGTAACTATTCAGGCTCAGGAACCAGTTTGAGCAGTTGTTCAACAGCAAACACTGGAACTCCTTTTGTTAATTTAGCTTATTATGAGAGTTATATTTATACTGGCCCTCAAAACGGAAATGTTTTACGTTGTATATTAAATCCTGTAACAAAAGTAATAAACAGCTGTACAACTCAGATAACAACATCTGCTTATGGTTTTGTGATTCAAGATAATCGATTTTATTATGCAGATACATCAACCGTTCCAGATAGCCTACATAAATGCATCATCGAAAGCACAACTGGAGCATTAACAAATTGCAAAACCGAGACAGCCGCTAGTATTTATTTGGGTTCTGACACACCAAATCGGTTATTGATTGCGAATAGCATTATCTATATTTCTAAAATGACTAATACTACGACTCCTAAATATGGCTACGTAATTAGGTGTCAATTAGACCAGTCCGGTGATGTATATAATTGTGGCAGTCTTAGTGTATCTACGCTTATCAATTCAGGAATAACAGGGCGAGGAGTTGCAATTTATAATCAATATTTTTACTTTGCTAATGGCTACAGCAATACTATGTTTATTTCAAAATGTTTATTAGCGGTTGACGGACTTTCAGTCAGCAATTGCGAAAATGCGACAAGCACAGCAATTATTACGACAGCAGGAAATTTAGTAGGTCTTGGGATTGCAAATAATAATTTATTTGTTAATTATTCAACAGGCGCTTCAGTTTTTGGCTGTAATATTCGAGAAAGTGACGGTTTTTTAACGTGCGTTAGTTCTGGCGCCTCGGGTTTCTCTGGCTCAAATAATATTCTTTTTTGGTAATTTTTTGGAGGTCTTCTTTTGCGTAATTTTATTTCAATTTTATTTACCAGTCTTGCGTTAGTTGCGTGTGGCAATGGTTCATGTTCGTCATTAAGTGGGGGCGGGAATATTCCACCTACACCGACTACGACAAATTTGGTGACGATTAGCTCATCATCGACAATGCCTCTTCTAAATAATATGCAAGGTGCAAGCTATTATTTACAGGCGGATAGCTTTGTAAATCAAACCTTAACTTTAGTTGATGTTAAAGTTCGTCCTGTTGATTCGAGTAATAATAGTCTTTTTGCAAAACTTAAAGCAAGTTTTAAATCTTTATTGGGCGGTAATGTTAATAACTTAGTTGATGCTAGTGCCTGTCAAACTTTAGCTCCCAGTGGTAGCTGTGCATTAAAAGTGACTCCGACCGATAATAGTGGTGGTTTGTTTGTTAATTTGGATTTTAAAGATCCTACAGGTAAAATTTACACAGCAGCACAGGTGGTCAGCTATCAAAGTGGACTTCCGTCAAGTAATGGATTTATTTATGCTAATAACAATAATTTACTTAGTGTCGTTAATAATCGTAAATCGACTGTTGCGATTCCATTTATCCTTGATGACAACTATTCCGCTCTAAATGTAATTGCAAATTTACCAATCTTATCTAGAAATATTATTTGTAATGGTGGGGCATATACTAAGGGTAATTTATGTACTGCGCTAATAAGTTTCCCTGGTACGAATAATGCACTCAATGTTTCTTTACAAGGTACAAAAACTGATGGTAGTCTCAATAATGCTCAATTTAATTATCAAATGACAATTAATGCGATTGCAAATTTGGTTGTTGATGCCAGTAATCTAGTAATTAATCCTGCAGATGGAACAGATGATAAACTTATAACGGTATTAAACACAGGTAATGCGACAGCAACTATTACTGGTGTTTCTGGGGCTCCATCAGCTCTTGGAATCGGTAGTAATACTTGCAGTGGAAATTTGGCGGTTAATGGTTCTTGTACTTTTACGGTTGATGCTAATTCATCTATTAATGGTCAAGGTACCGTAACTATAGCTTACAATAATGGCTCTACCAGCACTAACATAGCTTTTAATGCTATTTATATTGCAACTCCAAATACGCCTAGCATTACTTTAATCCCAAATGGTAATTTACAATATGTTGTTGCTAATTCACCCCATAAAACACTAACTGTTAATGTCGCCAATAGTGGTAATAGTGTATTGAATAATCTTAAGTTTAATAGTTTACCCAATGCTAAATTTGTGTATTTAACTAGCGGTGTAACAACACCTTGTGCATTAGATGGCTCTCAAAATTTAGCATTAGGAACTAGTTGCAATATTGCCATTGAATATACTCCAACTTCAGTTGAAACTGGAAATATTATTTCTCAAATTACTGCAAATTATACTAATTCCCAGAATCAAACAACTAGTTATAATTCGCCAACTTTAACGACACCTTACTCAGCAATACAAAGTGAAGCTAACCTTAGCATTTCGGCAAGTCCTCAAAATCCATCTGTGCGTGCAGATGGTGTTGCCACCGTTGAACAGACCTTCACCATTACAAATGGAGCAAGTATACCCGCAACTCAAATAAATTATACACTTCCATTCGTAACTTCACAAACTACGGTCAGTAATAATTGTGGTAGTTCTTTAGCTAGTGGTAGTAGTTGTAGTATTACATTACGCTATGGGCCATTTACAACAACACAAAGTTTGCCGCAGAATTTGACTGTTAGTTATCTGCCAACACCAGTTAGTTCAGCAGTACAAGCGATTGATAGTTACACGTTGGAAACTGTTACAGCTGCTTTAATTAATGTAAGTTATGACAGCTCAACTCCCGCAGCAACAGCATGGGGTGATTTATCTGGTTCTGGAAGTGATTCTAGCCCTTGGGTATTTTCTAGTTCATCAGGAAATCAATTAACCTTTAGCTATAAATATACTAATGACGGAATGGCTGATGCAACTAAATTTAATGTTGCATTAAATCAGTTACCGTTTGGTTATATTCTATCAAGTAGTACTTGTCCAACAGGCACTAGTACAACAACACTAGCAGTCGGTGCTAGTTGTATTATAACTTTAAACGTTGTTGCTCCAATAGTAGAAGCTAATTTTTATCCGACTGGATCAATGAATATTACGGCTCCAGGTTACAGTTATATCGATGCCAATACTGGAGTAAATCAGAATTTTAGTACAGGCGTTAGTAATTATGTTACTGTTAACTCATGGGGTACGGTGACTAACTCGGTTGGAACGGTGATTAAAAATGGCGATAATACGCAAACTATACCAATTAATTTTACGTTGGCTGGTCTAAGTTCTCATTTAACTTCAGCAGTTGTAACACCTCAATTAATTGACGGATTTACAGCTTCTCCTGCTAGCTGTACATTGACAACAGCATCGCCAACTTGTTTGATAGATTTAACCGCTGCATCTTATGTTCCTGTAACTAGTTATACAATCAGTTACAACTATTCGAATGATGCTGATGCAGATATAAGAGTTGGCTATACCACGTTTACATTACTACCATAGTTGGATTCATCAATACACTCCAGTAGTTTTCCTAAACTGCTGGAGTATTAAAAATTTAGATACGAAGATATAAATCATGATAGTAAAAGCATTTCTCAAAAGTTTATTTGTCAATAGCTCATGCCAAAAATTCATCAGTTTACTTTATTCTTCCACATTTATCACATCAACAATACTGGTAAATAACATTTTTTTATCATTATAACCTTTCACTTGATGTAACCACCTAAATAATATCAATATTATCAAAGCATTACTATAAATAGAAATCAAATTCTAATAATGCAAATACTCACTTCCGTCACTAAATATACAATAGCGTATATAATTAAACTCAAACAACCTTGAAACATTAAAGCTATTAGCTCCAAATTTAATAATTAAAACACATTTGTAATTTAATTGGTTACCATGATGTGTAATTAACTTGACGGTATGATTTTTTAATAGTTTTGTATATTTAATATATAGCAAAATAAATCTACCTCAGATAGATAAAATTTATAGAACAATAAATACAAATGAAAGATAACGGATTTACACTTATAGAATTATTAATTTCAATAAGCATTATCGGAGTGCTTGCAGCTCTCGCTATACCAGCTTATCAAGCATACACACAACGAGCTGCGTTTAGCGAGTTTGTAACTTATGCAAAATGGGCAGCCGAAGCTGAATGTGAATTTTTCCAAAATACTGGGCGACTTCCAAATAGTAACATCGAGGCAGGTTTATCGATTGGCGTATACGGCGAACATATAAAATCTTTAGTAATTACAAGCGACGGTGCAATCGCTATTACTGGTAATGGGCATTTACTGCCTCAACAAACAGTTTTATTTGCTGCGAATTGTTTAACTAACTGAAGGAAATTACAATGAAAAAAACATCTATATTACTTTCTACACTAATACTACCTCTGATTGCTAATGCTAGTGGAAGCTTTGGCGTAACATCTTGCCAGCAAGGATTCAGTGAAACATGTGCTAGTAGTTTAAAAGCTGAAGTATCCCAACTACCAGCGAATTATGTAATCACCGTTGGACCAGAAAGTACCACAATTGGAACGGTCGCAGAATTGAATACTATGTCCCAAGATGACTTGGCTAATAAAATAAAACAAGCCACAACAGTATTACCTAAATACGAGTCTGCAGCTACTGAATCTTCTGCTCCAGTAGTAGAACCAACATCTACTCCAATTGCTCCAGCGGTCAGTAACGTAAATACGTCTAACGGGCAATATTTTTCAGATTGTGCTGCAAATCCAGCAACCTCATGGGCGGTTGGCATGATGGCTTCTTGCCCAATGAGTAATACCTATAAATATGGCTGGTCTGGCTCTCTAAGCAATGGCGGTACAATCCCACAGGTCTATTTTCAGTCAATTTATGATTATCGAGATAATATGCCAGCAAAGAACTACATGACCGAAGTTGATCCGCAACCAACATTAATAATAGATGGGGAAAGGATAAATCCAAATCAATACTGCCCGACAGGAACTAGGGGGATTATTGCTAAAGATAATTGGCATGATGAATACATGATTGCATGCAAATAAGCATTCATCGACTATTTGAATATAATAAAAAAGATAAGGTGTGTTATGAAAATCATTAAACAGCTACTAACGTTCGCTCTATTGATTTTGATTACGATGCTCAATGCTTGCGATAAAATAACAGTGGATGATAACGTCATACATCACCCACTCTCTTATTACGTTGCTCATTTAGATGAAGCCAGCAAGGTTGTAGCTGAATGTCACAAATCAGCACCACAAACAAACAAAGCAAAATCTAACTGTTTAAATGCGGAGATGTCTCAACACGTTAAAGAATGATTGGTACTTTAAGAGTTTTGTTTGTCTGGTGGGGTTATCGTAATCACTTTTCAACTTTTTTGTGATTAACCTTTTCTGAGAGTAACATTAGCCGTTTTATGAAAATTTCCCGTATGTTAAAAAATTATAAACTAATGCTAATTATATCAACTTACTTTACGGTTGCCGCAGCTGATTGTAAGCTGCAAATTAGTGATTTTAGTTTTCAGAACCAACAACCGTTTTCATCTTATGCCAAAGGTAAATGGGGGTACAAAGCAAATCAGTTTAGTTTGAATAGCGAACAGCAACAGTGTGCAACAAATCCAGACTGGAGTCGTCAAAGATTACTTGCTGCCGCTGATTATTGGATAAAACAAAAGTTAAATTATTGTCATCATCATACTCCAGACTTTCGTACCACCGACCGCCAAATATTAAAACAGCAAACAACAGGTGATGAATTTTGCGCTAATAATTTAAATTTAGCAAACAATCAATTTAACGGGCAACAAATTCGCTGGAATTATTCAGGAGTAGGCAATGAAACGATTACAAACTGGCAAAATAACAAAATGTGGTATGGATTTGATTGCTCAGACTTTACAGCATGGCTTTACAATTTTGGATTAGGGATATTCTTCACACCGTCAATTTATTTACAAGCCGGTCTTATTGCGGTTGATGATGGTCGTTCTCCAAATATGCAACGCAGCGCTGGTAATTTTCAGAATGGGATGGCACCCGGAAAATTACTATGTCGTGATGGCAGCCTTGAACAGAATGAATCATGTACTTCAGGATATTTTTCAACAATTGATAAAAATGGTTTAAAGACTATTCAATTAACAGATAAGGATTATGCTCATCTTAACGCTGGAGATCTAATGTATGTTGGAGCAACCCAACACGATTTCAATGGGCTAGCAAATGGGCAAAATATTGTTACTCATGCTTATATGTGGACGGGAAAAAAAATCGGCAATGGTATTAATCAAGTACCAATTTCAATAATTGCTCCGCACAAACCATATGAACAAGATTCATGCAAGCCTCAAGCTGGACAATGGGTTATTATTGACAGCACTTACCAAGGTCCTGATTACCGTGCATTTTGTAGTTACTATAGTAAAAATATTTGGGGAGTTCGACGAGTTATTCGATAGCCTATAAGACAGTAGTTGGTCACAGATAAACCCTACTAAATAGTCGAGGAATATCGAGATATTCTGTCTCAAACTCTCCCTGATAGCTCTCGGCTATTTAATAGGTTTTATCAACAGACTGCTAGTTGATTTAAAAGAACCTCTATTACAGGATGAAGTCTTCAGTATATTACAATACGCCAAAAGCAGAATTACTCGCCGCTCGCGCCATAATTAGGCAAACGACGAGAGGATAAGTCATCTAAATAGCATGATCTTAATTTGGAAACATTTCGTGATACATCAGGTCTTCTTTAGTTAATGGTAGATTATCTTTGTATCTCGCAGTAGCTGCAGCAAATTCGGCAGCACGACTAATCACTACTTGGCTAGGCTTTAGTTCCTTACATAGCGCAAGCATAATCCATGATAAAAACTTCAAACCTCTAAGTGCCCAACCTCATAGTTTAGATAAATTGTTGTCGATGCCTGTTTCATCATACCGATCACACCATCTGCGAATTGTGGCATAACTTAAAGAGAGTATCTACTAACCCTTTCTTATTGTAATTACCTGTTTTATACAGATCCATTGCTTTATCCCTAAAGTCTTGTGAGCATCCGTGCATTTTATTATCAACCAAAATTAGGAGACATAGACTTTAACATATTACGCTCAATAAATGATGGGATAACTATAGAGGCTGTCTGTAAACCTCATTTGGCTAACGGTAATACCCCCTAAAAAAAGCGCTATTGATAAGTAGAGAGATTTACAATATCGACTAACACCAAAAAGGGTATTAAAAATGAAGAACTCAAAGTTTACGGAATCACAAATAATCAACATTCTAAAATTGGCAGAAAGTGGTATGCCAATTACAGAAGTATGTCGTAGCAATGGAATAAGTAGTGCAACATTTTATAAATGGCGCTCTAAATATGGCGGTATGGATGCTTCAATGTTATCCAAAGTAAAACAGCTTGAGTCAGAAAATAATAGACTAAAGCGAATGTATGCTGAATTACAGATGGATCACGATGTCCTAAAAGAGGCTATGGCAAAAAAGTGGTAAAGCCATCGCAACGTAAATTGATGGCAAAAGAAGTAACATTGAGTAAGGGCTTCAGCATTAGACGAGTGTGTCGGTTATTTAGTATAAGTGAAACTACATACCGTTATACAAGTAAGCTCAATAATGATAATGAAAGGATTGCGCAGTTACTGCTGGATATTACTACTGAGCATAGAACATGGGGATTTCAACTATGCTATTTGTATATTCGCAATGTCCTGAAGTTACAGTTTAACCATAAACCTATTTATCGCATCTATTGTGAATTATGTTTAAATCTACGCATAAAACCTAAACGTAGAGTTAAGCGTGAGAAACCAGAGAAACTAGCAGTAGCACAGTTTCAAAATCATATCTGGTCAATGGATTTCATGTATGACAATCTAATTGATGGCAGGAAGTATCGTACACTTAATATTATAGATGACTACAATCGCGAGGCATTGGAAACTGAGGTTGATTTCTCTTTGCCTGCTGTTCGAGTAATAAGAACGCTAGATCGGTTAATTGAACGTCGAGGCAAACCATTTGCAATTAGATGTGATAATGGACCAGAGTATATTAGTGACAGCTTGAAGCAATGGGCAAAAAGGAGTGAAATTGAGCTGTGGTATATCCAGCCGGGAAATCCCCAACAAAATGGTTATGTTGAGCGATTTAACCGAACGATGCGCTATGAATTACTAAATCAATGTCTATTTGAAAGTATTGAGCAAGTAAAACAACAATCAACACAGTGGCTCTGGATGTATAATAATGTGAGACCACATATGAGCTTGGGAGGTGTGCCACCAGTATTTAAGAAATAATTATTTAAGCTGTAAAGAATCTATACTTTTAGACTGCTTTAAAAATGGGAGGATTACCACAATATTATTGGAAACGTAGCTTATCCTACTAGCACAGAAGAAATAATGATTGCATCATTGTTTTATCAATGCAGTGTTGCTCAACCTTCTGTTATAGTTAGACGTGAAATATTAGTTTCTTTGGATGTTAGGTATGATGAATCTCTTGGCGGATTAGCTGAAGATTATGATTTATGGATCAACTTTATATACAAGGGGGTCAAGTTTGCGAACTTACCGGATTTTTTATTAATGTACCGGAAGTCCAGCACCCAAACAACTTCAGTTTTTTTAGAAGGTATTGAGAATCATTCTCGAAAAATAATAAGAAAAAATTTTGACAATTATTTTAGTGAGTATGTTTCTAATAAACAATTGAATGATTATTTGAAATTTAAGTTTATGCCAAAAAGGTGTTTATCTGTGTTTCAACACGTTCATTATCAATGGCTATTATATTTACTTATAAAAATTAATAAACGCTATAAACTTTTTAATCAACAATATTTTACAGATTTGATCAAAAGAGATAGTATAGTTATGATAGGGAGAAGGTTTTTAAAGAAACGATTTAGCATTGGACGCTAATAGTTATTACGATAAATATAGGTTATTTAAAGAATCATATTAAAATTGGTGGTTGGATAGTTTAATTTTATAATTCATTTACTACGAAAAAGTAATGTGAAGTGAAATTTATAAAGTACAAAACAAATTTTATTTATTTTGAGGTGTTTTACTTGAGTAAAATAAAAAAAATATTATTTATTTGGCCTACTCTTAGCAAAGGTGGGGCAGAGAAAGTAATGTTAGATTTGGTTTCTCAATTACAAATTAATTATGAGATTACAATACTTGTAAAATTTCACATATGTGAGTTTAGTTCTTTGCCTAAAGTTAATTTAGTTTATTCAGATAAAAAAAGATACAACGGAGTTATAAATAAAATTTTAAATAGAGTGTTTTTTTATATTAGTATTTTTAGACTTGTTAGGTGCACTGATATCGTAATTTCTAAAGAAGTAATATTTGGGTTAATTCCATCATTTATTGCTTCAAAACTATTTAAAAAATATTTCATTGTATGGAATCATAGCAATTTAGATGTGTATCCTGTTGTAAGAAATAATTTAGAAAGAAAACTACATAAATTTATTTTAGCAAATGTAGATAGAGTAATTAATGTCAGCAAATACGCGGAAGCATCGTTATTTGATTATATTGGTCATAAGCTTGATCATAGCTTAGTCATTTATAATCATATTTCGGAAACAGTTTTTAGTGAGCAAATAAAACAGTCTAGCATGAAGTGTTCTAATGGTGAGACGGTAAAAATAATTATTGTTGGAAGACTTTCCAAAGAAAAAAATTTTGAGTTGGCGTTATTAGCGCTGAATGATCTTGTTAAGTTACATCTACTAGATATAAAATTAATTATTTGTGGTGAGGGTGAACAAAGATCGAGCATTGAAGCGATTGTTAAACAAAACAACCTTGAGGATTATGTCATTTTAACTGGATTAGTTCATAATGTTATTGACTATATTCAAGATAGCCATATACTTATTTCAACATCTAATACAGAGTCTTTTGGAATGACAGTTATTGAAGGGTTAGCTTGTTCTAAGCCCGTTATCATAACAAATACAGGTGCAGTGGAAATATTAGATAATGGAAAATATGGGTATATAATAAATATTAATGATAAGAGTGAGTTGATAAATAAGATTCTTGAAGTTATTAACAATTATGATATAGCTTTAGAAAAAGCTAGGTTAGGTTATCTCTCACTTAGTAGATTTTCAGGTTCTGCGATAATTAGACAATGGGATAATTTATTTGATGAAATTATTTTTGCTAGTAAATAAATTTATCGACTTATGTGAATTACGAGAGTTTTTGCAAATTTTTATAACTATAGCCAAATTTTTAAAGAAGTATGAAGATGATCATTGTTTATGAACCATGGGCGCATGAGTGGATGCATTACCAGTTTAATAAGAACTTTCTGGAGGTCTTATTATTAACTTATAAAGGGGAGCGTATTTCATATTACGGCAGTTTAGACCAAATAGTATTGCTAGAAAAAGAAATTAAAAATGAAAATCTAGAATTTATTCCAATTTACATTCCAGATTATAGCAAAGATAATAAAGTTTGCATCTTGTTAAACGAGTATAGAAATCTTCGGAAATTTTCTAAGTTAAAGATTGATGGATTGTTCATTACTCAAACTTTACCACATACGATGTATTTTGCCAAGAAATTATTTAGAACGCAGTGTGTTTTTTTTGTAATGCACGCTATTTTAGATAGTTTTAACAGGTTATCTAAGTTTTATAAGATAGATTATTATACTGTCTTTGCATTTAAATATCGGTTACACTGTGAAAATTTTAAATATATTGTGCTTGGTGATTCAATAAAACATAATTTAATTAATAAAATAGGTGGATTTAAAGATAGTATAATTTCAATTGATCACCCTTATACTGTAACAGAGAGTTTAGCTGATGATAGGTTAATAAATAAACATGAATACCTGATTGGTGGGATTGGTGTAGCTACGTATGCTAAAAATAGTGATAATATTTTTGATTTAGAGCAGTTTGTATTAGCTCAAGGATTATTTAATATCCATCTATTTCATATAGGAAAATTTGAATGCCAGATTCCTAATAATACTCTAGTAACTTTAAATGTTACTAATTCACTAATAGTTGAAGATGAATTTATAAAACAAACTAGATTGTTGGACTATGTAGTGTTTTTTTATCCTGAGTCTTCTTATAAGTTAGGAGCTAGTGGGGCAATATTTGATGCAATAATGAATGAGAAGCCAATACTCGCAATAAGAAATGATTTTTTCAGTTATATCTTTAAAAAATCTGGAAATATAGGATATCTTTTTGATTGTTTTGAAGATCTTGCTTACTGTGTAAAGCAAATATCCTTTGGAGCTAAAAAAGAAGAATATCAACTGCAAGTCACAAACCTAAGAAATGCAAAGTATTTATTCTCACCACTCGTAGTTGCTGAAAATTTTAAAAGACAATTATAAAATGATTTATTGGTTGTTTTTTATCTCCTTAGGGATTTTATCATGGGCGAATATTAATTTCTTATTAGAAAAAAATGTTTATATTGTGTATTCTTTAATAGTATTGATTTTTTTAGGCATGTCCTTTCTCCGTTGGGAGCGAGGTACCGATTGGGATAGCTACTATATTGTATTTCTTTCTTCCGCTAATGCTCTTCCTCGTGAATATGAAATTGGTTTTGGGTATTTAAATTACTTTACTAGAAATATTACCGATAGCTTTACTGTATTCTTATTTATAAATGGGCTAATTTTATATCTATCCAAATATCAGGTAGTTTATAAGTTTAGTATATTCCCAATAGTAAGTTTATGGGTATATTTTTCTACAGGTTTTGGAGATATTTTTTTTGTTAGACAAAATGTAGCTGTTGCTATTACCTTTATTGCTCTTTTTTTTGTAATCAAAAGAAGACCAATTTATTTTACCTTAACGGTTGTTTGTGCTGCGTTCATCCATATTTCGGCATTAGCATTTTTGATATCTTATAAAATATATTATCTTAAATTATCTAAAAAATCACAAATTACTTTATGCTTCCTAACGTTAATATTATTGTTGATAGTTTCCCTATTGCAGAATGAGTTATTTAATTTATTTGCTAGAGCAAATATTTTATTACTAGCAAAATTTGCTACGTATTTTAATTCAAGTGTAGACCAAGCATCTGGAGCGGGTAGCCCGATGTTTATTCTTATAAAAGGGCTGCTTAATAGAGTTCTAATGCTATTGCTTATTAGATTTATTGCTAAATGGATACCTAATTATGATAATGATATGAGAGGGTTTATTAATATTTATGTCATAGGTATTATTTTTTTCGCATTAACCGCGCTATTTTCCCCTTCTTTGGGGCGTATAGGCTATTATTTTTTTAGTGTTGAAGGAATCTTAATTGCTAACTTGTTTAGTGTCAAATATACACCACAGAATAAGACCATTTTATTTTTGATTGTACTTGTATATCTTTTTGTAAGGTTTTATGGTGTATTATACGGTGAATATAGTGAGTTGTACTTACCTTATAATACAATTTGGGATTGATGATTAATTTTAATTATAAATTTAGGGTGTTGTGTTGTGAAAAATAAATTTAATGTAAGTGTTATTATCCCCATGTATAATTCTGAAAATACTATATGCTCAACCATTAATTCAGTTTATATGCAAACGTATACGGATAATCTTGAAATAATTATCATTAATGATGGTTCGACAGATAAATCTTTAGAACTTGTTGAGAATTTAAAGAAACAATACATAAAAATAAAGAACAGAGAGTTAAAGATTTTTTCAAAATGTAATGGCGGGGTGTCTTCAGCAAGGAATATGGGCATAAAGAAATCAAATGGTGATATTATTGCTCTTTTAGATTCAGATGATGAATGGTTTCCTGAAAAATTAGAAAAGCAAATAAATCAAATGATTTTGAAAACAGACATAAAGTTCCTTGGCTGTAATAGAAATAATAATAAATATGTTCTTTTTGGTAAGGGGAGTTCTTATTTATTTTCTCTTACATTAAAACAGGTTTTATTTAAGCCATGGCCTACCACTCCTAGTATTATCTTTAAAAAAGAGATTATTGAAAAAATTGGCTTGTATGATGAATCTATGAAAGGAGCGGAGGATTTTGATTTTAATATTAGGGTTGCTAAAAACTATGCCATCTATTCATTAAATGAGAATTTGGTTTCGGTTGGTAATGGTAAAGCGGATTACGGTGAGTCTGGGTTATCTGCGAATATGAAAACTATGTATGATGGGGAGGTGCGAATATTAAAGAAGTTGTTTCAGGATAAGTCATTGAATTTTATTGAATATTTAGCATTCTATTTTTGGTTTACAGCTAAATATTTACGACGCTTGATAATTGTATTTTATCGGAAAAATAAAGATAAATAGCTTAGTACCTAACAGTTTTAGAATTTGATCATGATTTTATATAAAGCCGAGCGTTTGTCAATACAAGCGCTCGGTACTGAGTTAAGTAACTTATCAAGTTGTTTCAGAACGATGAGATTAGTTAAATAATTTGTAAAGATGTTCTTTAAATTTATATTTGATTCTTGATAGTACTACGCTAGTAATGAGTTAATTATATCTGATTAAACTTAGAGCGTTACTAACAATCGTATACCAATTGAACTTTTTTGATTAAAGTTAAAATGAAAGTTATAATGTGAAAAAGATACTATTTATAGATAACACTGCACACCATTTATTTGGTCAACTTCATTTGATGGCTGCTTTTCGTGATAGCGGATATATTGTAGAGGCACTTATTCCTAATGATGAAAACTTCTATAGGAAAATAGAGCAGTTTGGGATATCCTGTCACCAAATACAAATAGATGGCAAAGGAGTTAATCCATCTAAAGATTATTCATTAATTCAAAAATTCAAAAATTTATTTTTAAAGTTAAAGCCAGATTTAATTTGTTCATTTACAATTAAACCAAATCTTTACGCTGCGATCGCTGCACGAAAGTATAAAATTCCAGTAATTGCAGGTGTGACGGGATTGGGCACTGCATTTTTGAGCAAGAACTTATTAAATAAAATTGTCGTAAGATTGTATAAATTTGCATTTAAGCATATCGGATGTGTTTTTTTTCAAAATAATGATGATAAAGATATTTTTGATCAGTTAAAAATTATTCCAAATTCAGCGATAAGCCTTGCATTGCCTGGGGACGGTGTTGATTTAGCTAAGTTTAAATATGTTGGATTAACTGAAAGTATAAATACTACATTTATTTTTTCTGGTCGATTATTATGGGATAAAGGACTTGGTGAGCTTGTTGCGGCAATCAAAATTGTTAAACAGAAATACCCAACGACCCAACTAAAAGTTATCGGCAATTATTTTTTGGCAAATCCTTCGGGTATTCCTGAAAAACAAATAAAACAGTGGGAAGAAGAGGGTTTTTTTGAATACCTCGGTATGGTGGATAACGTATTCGAGGTTATGACGTCAGTTGATTGTATGGTATTGCCTTCATATTATAAAGAAGGTCTTCCTAGGGTTTTGATGGAGGCATGTAGTATGGGTAAGCCAATTATTACTGTGGATAATGTTGGTTGCCGTGAAGTTGTTGAAGATAGCGTTAATGGGTTTATGGCAAAACCACGGGATGTTGACTCTTTAGCGGATGCAATGATTCGTTTTATAGAGTTACCATTTAATAAGAAAGTTGAAATGGGATTGCAAGGTCGCTATAAAATGGAGCGAGAATTTGATCAAACAATTGTTGTCAATAAATATTTTGAAGTTGCAAAGCAGTTATTAAATAAGTAATGCAATTCTTCGTTGTGAGACAAGGGATTATCACTTAGTCAACTTATTAGCGCTGTTTTGATATTGATATTGCGATATTGTGAAAATTATTATTAACAATCTATAGTCAAAATAGAGCTCATACTTATTGTTCTTACTTCGTTGATGCTAAAAATCATATATCAATCTGATTTAATTTAATAATATGCTATTTTCATAAGCTAAATATTGCAAGAAATGGTAAAATAATGCTTTAAACCTTGCAATATCAGCGAGCAAAAAAGCATGAAACCACGTAAAATAGAAGATAAATTTCAACCAGAATTATTGAAGATTCAGTTAATCCATTTATTGGATATGAAGCATAGCTTAGTCCAATTAGCAGATAAATTTAACTGGGCTAAAATTGATGAATT
>SSGY01000143.1 GCA_008017145.1 Neisseriales bacterium | reverse complement strand
TTAACTATCGTCGCCCATTTTTTAGTAATTTCCGCGATGATAGTGGGATGAGATCGGAATTAATCATGGATACCACACTCGGTACTCAGATTATTGCTAATGATAACAAGGAGGCTCATCGTTTGAATTACGTGGCGCTTACTCGCGCTAAGCAGAGGTTATATATTTATCTCAAACAGCCTACCATCACCAAAAGCACTGGTAAATACAATAGTAATCAGCGCCCAGATAAAATTGGTGAATTATTTGGCTATGTCGAAAAAGATCCACAGGATAATAGTCATAATTTATTTAGTTATGCTAATTTTTTTAGTGATGATCCGAGTTTGGCTCTCAAACAACCAGCCTTATTACCGGGAGTAGCTGTTTATAACCGCAATAGTTTGCGCGAAGAAGATTTGCAGGCATTAAAATTTACTTCGCCACCGCGCACAGATAATATTAATAATTTTAATACAATGTTTAGCGAATTTAGTGGGCAAAAAGTTTATACCCGTCAAAGTTATACCGCTTTGACTACTCATGGCGCAGAAGATTTTGATATTAGCGATTATTTTGTTAAGAATGAAGCCCAGCAAATAACTGCACCAAATTATCGTTATTCAATTTTAAGTAGTGGGCAGCTGCGTGGCGCAAGTTTTGGGGTGCTCTTTCATAGCCTGTGTGAGGCTTATCCGTTTAGTCAAGTGCAGTTGCAGCAACTTTTACAACAAGAGAATCTGAGCGCCGATGATGAACATGATTATCCAGCGCAGTTTAGTGCGATGCTTGAAGAGACTTTTAGTTATCCTCTGATCGATGATTTGTGTTTGCGTGATTTACGCGAGAGAAGCTTGCATGAGTTAGAATTTAACTTGCTGATTAAAGATAGCCATTCATTACGTGAACAGATTGCTGATTTATTGGCTAGGTATTTTGGTGATGCACATCCATTTACGAGCTCTTGTCGGATGCTGGATAAAATTGAAGCTGGGTTTTTGGTTGGGTTTATTGACTTGTTTTTTGAATATCAGGGTAAATATTGGATATTGGATTATAAAACCAATACCTTAACTGATTACACCCATGCGAAAAATCATTTGGCAACTGAAAGCCAGCTGGTGGAATCAATGGCTGATCATCATTACTATTTACAATATTTACTCTATCTGGTGGCGGTAAAACGTTATCTTGAGCAACGTCTAGGTCTTACTGATGCAACTGAACTGTTGGGGGGCGCAGTGTATTTTTACGTGCGGGGAATATTTACCGAACAGCTTAGCTCTGGAGATGGAATTTATCTGGATACAGGTTGCCAAAACTTAGTTCGTGAATTAGACCTATTGTTTCGTGGAGTGAGCAATGCTGAATAATTCTCATTTACCAATTACTACTCAGCTGTTAACTTTAGCTAATCCTATGCCAGAAGCTCAGTGTACGCGATTAGCTAACATAATTGATGCTTTATTTAATGATCTTGATGAGGGGCATAGCTGTAGTTTGGTTGCGGATTTGGCTCAGCGCTTGAAGTGTAATACAACTGAAATTAGTCAATGTATTCTCGCTAGTGGTTTATGTGCGGTATATAAAAACAGGGTAATCACTAAATATGACAGCAAGCCTTTTAGTATAGTTCACATTAATGACGCGGCACTAGTTTATATTAGTAAATATCTGAATTATGAGCAAAGTATTGTTGCTCAAGTAAAACAACTAATGGCAATGCCTGAAATTGATAATATTGTGGGTAGTTATCAGCAAGCATTACAACAATTGCATACTTTATCCGCAGCGGAAAATCGTCCGAATAGTGAACAATTAGCCGCGATTATTGCTGCCAGTCGTCAGAAATTTAGCATTATCACTGGTGGTCCGGGTACTGGTAAAACGACGACAGTTACATTGTTGCTATGGTTGCTATATCAAACTTACGGCGCTGATTTAAAGGTACAAATTTGTGCACCAACTGGTAAAGCCGCCATTCGTGTCCGAGATTCCGTGAGTAAAACTTTACGCGATTTAGAGCAAAGTTCATTAATTGATTTTGAGGGTACTCTTTTTGCTGGGTTATTAAAGGAGGGCAATAATTTTTTAACTATTCATAAGTTACTCGGTTATCAGCATAATAGTATTTATTTTAGGCATAATGCACATAATCAGCTTGATTTAGATGTCTTAATTATTGATGAGTCATCAATGATCAGTTTGCCATTATTTAGTAAATTATTTCAAGCGTTTAATCTGGATAAGTTAAAACACATTATCTTTTTGGGTGATAAAAATCAGCTTTCTTCGGTTGAAGAGGGCTATGTTTTTGCCTCTTTGGTAGCGCTACGTAATGATACGCCAAATAGTAATGCTGCTTACGATTTATTTACTCAGATCCAAGAACCCAATATCACGCATGAGCTGTTGATTAGTAATCGTAATCAGGGAGCAATTCATGAGCTGGCACAAGCAATCTTAACTCAACATGAATCAGTATTAACAGGCGTTCTTGAATCCTCAGAGCAAGTGAAAGTTTTCGCTCCTGAACTTAAATTAGTTTTACAGCATGTGTTAGATAATGCAAATTCAACATTCCGTCAATTTTTAAGCTTTGCACAAAATGCTAATGATGAGCATAATTATGCTGAATTATTTCGCTTATTTAGCGCTCAGACGATACTTTGCCTAACTAATGGCGGAGTATTGGGTTGCGATAATCTTAATGCTCGGCTTGAATTGCAGATTAAACGAATACTAGGAATCAATGATGAATGGCATAACGGTCGCGCAATAATTATTTTACAAAATGATTATAATCTAGAGCTGTTTAATGGTGATATTGGAATTTGTGTAGTAAAAGATGGTCGTGCGCGCGTGGTGTTTGAGAATGGGCGAGAGTTTATTCCCGAGGTTTTGCCCAACTACAGTCTTGCTTATGCAATTACAATTCATAAATCACAAGGCTCAGAATACCAGCAGGTGAATATTGTCTTACCAACTAGGCAATCAACGGATACGAGTGCAGGGCGCTTATTGAGTCGTGAATTACTCTATACTGCAGTGACACGTGCCAAAAGCAATATTCGCTTGTATTGTGAGCAGCAAACACTACTTGCTGCAATCAAACAGCAAACGGTACGTAATAGTGGCTTACCAATATTTTTAAGTAATCTATAAATTAATCAGGTTATTTTTTAATATTTCAAATTTACTTTGATCTAATTTACCATTGGTTCTGACACCAGTGCCAAGGTGAATTTCGCTAACTTTGGTTGCACGAACTAAATTTGCTGCGTTATCAGGAGTGATTCCTGCGCCAGCAAGCAAAATTACGCCACGACTATCTTGCTGCATTATAGCTAATTGTGCTGCACCCTCAGGGGCGCTTTGCTTACCACCAGAGGATAGTACCCGAGTCAGGTGTGGTACGTAGTTTTGTAATTCTTGATAAGCGGCAACTACGTCATGGCTAACGTCGATTGCACGATGAAAAGTTAAACCAACTGCAGAGTTTTCTAATAGTCTGATGACTTCTTCCAGCTGTTTAATGTTGATGACGTTATTTTCCGTTAACGAGCCAAAAACAATTGAACTAACTTTGGTATTGCTTAGTAAATAATCAATCTCGTGTAAAATAGTGGTCATATGCTGTGATGTATGAATAAAATTTTCACCATGTGGACGCACCATCACATTAACGGGAATATTAACTGCGGCACACACTTCGCGAGCTAATTCTAGTTGAGGTGATAAGCCACCTAGCTCAAAATCATGGATCAGTTCAAGCCGATCTGCGCCATAGCGTTCAGCATTAATCGCTTCATCGAGGTTAGTGGCAATTATTTCAATTAACATTTTATATTCTCAATCTGATTTATTCAGTAAACGTTTGATTTTTACGAAGTAACTGGCGGGTAAATATTACGCCCACGATTCCCTGCAAAATAATTAGGATTCCCAAACACTCCTGTGGCTGTCCATAATGAGTCATGAAAGAGATCATCCCACTTCCCGCTGCACCACCTAGCATTTGAATGCATGCATAAATTGCACCAGCAGTACCAGCACTTTTGCTAAATAAACTTAATCCACCTGCGCTAGCATTGGGATAAATAAATCCACATCCACAAATAAGGATAATTAATGGAATTATTATAGTATAGAGATTTACAAAATTAAAAATACCGCCAATGAGGAAGAGGATTCCTGCTATACCTAATAATCTTACCCCTAGCTGTAACATCTTATCAATTCCGCGATGATAGATCATTTTGCTGTTTACATAGCTTGAAATTACTAGTGTTGCGGCAATGATTAAATTAGTATAACCAAATTGTTCTGGTGAAAGACCAACTTTAACTTGCAGGATGTAAGGCGAGATAGTGACGTAAGCAAACATCGAACATAACGCAAATGCAGTGATCGCATTATAACGAAAAAATAATCCGTTTGTTAAAACTTCTTTGTAGTCAACAAGCATATATTTCAATGGACGTTCCAAGCGATCATTATTGGTTTCTGGTAGAGCTTTAATAGTATAAACCAAGAAAATCAAGATATATACCAATAAAAAAGCAAAGCTTATCCGCCAGTAGAAATAGTGCTCAATATAACCACCAATTACGGGAGCAATTGCTGCTGCAATCGGAATAACAATGCCTAAAACAGCGCCAAAGCGAGCCATTTCCTGTTTATCTGGACAAACATCTTTAGTGACAGCACGCATGGTTGAACCAACTCCAACCAGCGCAATTCCTTGAATAAAGCGAGCAGCAAATAAGATATCTAGGCTAGTTGCCACCATTGCAATTAAACTACCAATTGCGGCGATTACTAGACTCCATAAAATTACAGGTCTGCGACCAATACGATCAGAAATTGGGCCAAAAAATAGAGCACCTAGGCTGAAACCGACTGTATAAAAGAAAATGGTGTATTGAATCATACTAATGCTGGTATGGAAGTAGCTTGCCATAGCTGGCATAGAAGGAAGGTAAATATCGGTTGACATTTGTGGTAGCGCCCAAACTAGTATGATTACTAATTGAAAGCTAAGAGGTATTTGTTTCATTTTTGTTATTGCTTTTTGTAGGTTTATTACGAAGAACAGTGATTTTACCATGGAATTGGTTAATGGGGAAATTAACCAAACTATAAATATCAGAAATCTATCAGTTGCATAGGTTCTACATGAAAGCATATTTTGGGGATAATGTTATTTTTGATACTAATTTTCGGTGCTATTAATAATCTCAACACTAATAAACTCCTGATGTGGATTTATGTGTAATATGCTGAAATATAACGTTATTAAGCAGTAATCCACTTATCTTAGAATTAAGCGTTAGTCAGGTTAATATTACTTTACATCACAATAAGTAGATCAAAATTATTTTTCGTTATGCATTTTTGCATAAGCTATATGCGTTTTCGTCTATATCGTTAAGCTTAATTCATCACTTATAATTGTGCATAATAAAGTAGATAAATCTATTTAGATATATCGATAATAGAGGAAAAAAATGAAAAAAGTATTATCAATAATTATATTAACTCTTATTCTTAGTGCTTGTAATTCTGGAATAAATTCTAGCCCAGAAAATAATAACAATAAACAACCTACACAAGAAGTATCATCACTAGCCCTTAGTTATGTAACTACGGTTCCAACTCTTAGCGGGAGTGATTCATCTTTTAGTCTGCTATTAACCAATGATTCAAATCATGTGTTAAGCCCCGTGCTCACAATCGGAGATAGCAGCCAAGATAAACACGGAATTAGTATTAATTCGACGAAATGTCAGAATGTCGCAGCACACTCTAGCTGTCGTTTAGATCTACATTTGACAAACCAATACCAAAATGGTTATTTTGAATTATCTGCCACAGCCAACGCCGCTGGTGAAATATTAAAAGCACAACAATTAATCAGTTATTCAAACCGCGACAATGAAAATGGACAAATTTTCTATAGTAATTTTGATGCCCCAATTATGAGTGGAAGCGGACGGGAGTTTAGCGTTGCAGTACCTGTTCGTAGCAAACAAACTTACCTTAAAGATGCTCAAGTTGGGATCAATGATGTAGGTAGCGATAAAAATAACTTAAATTCCGCGCTGCATTGTGCCAATAACAATGAATGTACCGCAATGGTATCTGGTCAACTTACTAGTAGTAATAGTTTTGATCTAAATCTAAGTTCAGATCATTTTAATAATCTTAATGTGCCAATCGGAGTAGTTAGTGGTAATATCGGAAATTTACTTCTCTCAGGGGAAAGTAATATTCAGTCACCAGCAAATGGAACTATTTCTACACAATTTACTATTCTTAACAATGGAAACCAATCTGTAACAGGTATTTACCTAGCTTATAATGCATCTAATAATGAAGAAAATACACTTTCTCCAGGCACTTGTGGCAGCACTATCACACCAGGAAATAGTTGCACATTTAGTGTCAAGATTAACAGCACATTACCTAGCAACAGTGTCTCAAATATTCAAGTATCCTACAATGATGGCACAAACAATCGAACTGTCAGTACAAAATTAGGCTTCATTCCAGCTGCACATACTAATCCTGCAATTGCAATCAATGCACCCAATTTAGGCACGATGGTAGATACTATGGTTGGTGAAAGCCGAACTGCAACTGTTACATTAAGCACACTAAATAATTATCCGCTTAGCAATATTGTAATTAGCAATAGCAGTCAACTAAGGACAAATATCTTTACCATCACGCATAATACATGCTCAACTATACAAAATGGCTCTAATTGTAGCTTTGATATTACCTACACACCAACCCAAGCTGAAGCTGGCAATTTGATTATGTTGGTAAAAGCAGAATACACCGACCAACAAAACCACAAAATTAGCCAAGTTTCTAACTCATTATCGTTTAATTATAATAGTAATGAACTCAAAGTATTTTTGACCAATAGCGCATCTACAAGCGGATTTAACCTCTGTGATGTTTCTGCCGATGGCAAGGGTTTAAATTGCAGCATTACTGGTGCAGGAACACAAGGTAGTGACGGAACATATAACCACTTAGACAGTAATGTAAAAAACTCAATTTCAATATTTAAAGATTCTCGTGGCTATCTCCATGCTTATGTTTCACGGAATAATACTTATGGAATAGTTGGTTGTAATCTACTTGCAAATGGAACGTTCAATGGCTGTCCAAACTATGGTGCTGGAACTGCACAAACGTATAACCGCACAGCTACAGTTAACGGAAATAATTATTTAATAATGTCCAATACTAACGCAGGTTCATCCTTAATGACTAAAGCATTGCTTAACCCAGTAGACGGTACTTGGGACAGTCGTGTTGACGGGAATGAATCATGGGAAAACACGAGTGCATCCACAGCTCAGGTTCCTAATAACTCAAATAACCAGCAAATTGCAGTCTTTGGAAATAATGTTTACATGGCACAAATGAATGGTGTAGTTGATAAATATGATCTTGTTTGGTGCAGACTAAGTAGTAATGGGCTGTGGGATACCACAAATGGCAAAGGAAATTGTAGCATGGTTACTGAAGTACCTACTACTAACACCGTCGTGAATGGTGTGAAACCTAGTTTTGATAACTTAAGAGGTGTTGAAGTTGTTACGATAAACAATAAAAATTATTTGTATATTGTTCGTGCAGATACCAACACGACTGTACCAAATAGCTCTTTTAGTATTGGAAGTGTTACATTATCTTCAACTGGTAGTATTGAAAGTGGAAGCTTTACTCTTCAATTAGGTTCTAATAGTGCTCTAAACCCAAAAACGTTGACGACTTCCGACAAACTACAAGGAGCGCGCTTTATACGCAATATCAACATAAATGGGACTAATTACCTATATTATGGTGATAATAACACAGTTAGCGCATCCAATACGTCATTGCGCAGAGTTAAAATCAATAGCGATGGCACGCTTGATGCACCAGAAAATATAACCATTACAGGCAAATCAGGTGCAAGTATCTATTCACAAATATCAGGAATAGTGCCATTTTGGAGTAACACCAGTGCAATGCTAAGCTATAGTGTAGCACCAGCAAATAATGCTCACACGCCTGGAAAAACTGAATCGATTACTTTGACTTTTAGTGATGGTTCAGCTCCAAATACCAATATCACTTTAACACCACCTGCTGGGGTTACTGTTACGCCCAGTAAATTCACATTGGATAGTAATACGCGTAGTAAAGTTATTAATGTAACAACTCCAGCTAATACTAGCGGCACATTCACGATTACTGGAACATCTGACAGCGGAGTAATTGTGCCAAGCTACACATTTAACATGCTTGCTGCACCAACGATAACTAATGTTACACCAACATCAGGCACAGGTATCGGAGGAAATAGCAATACTTCCACGAAAATATATGGGGTCATTGGTAAAATTTACTTCTCTAGAGCGTTAGATACAAGTACATTTAATGGTAATTTTAAAATTGAGGCATCTACAAATGGAGTAGACTTTTCTAGCTCAGGAGCGCCAACTTTTACAGGAAGCGTAGTGAGTTCAACTGAATATGATTTAACTTTGAGTCAACTAACTAGCGGATACTATTATCGTATTATTTTAACTAGTCCAGCGAATATAAAAGACTCATTTGGAAATTCATTAGATTCATCAATTTATCCTAGTAATCATGTAGTTACGAGTTTCCGTTCAGCATTAAAAATATTTGTAACGTCCAGTACATTTGGTGCTGATTTTGGAGCTGGTGGTACTGGCTTAACTAATTTAGACAGTGCATGCACTAGTGCAAAAACGGTTAACATACCAATGGATGGTAGCACATATAAACCGTTGGTTGCTACTGAACTCCGAAACATATCTTCGCTTTTTGCCGGGAATCAAAACTATTATAATACAGCAGGTCAAGTGTTATTTTATTTATCTGCTGCAACAGGTAAGCCTAGTGTTCCAGCAAACTATAGTTTAGTGAATGCGATTGATACCAATACAGGTGCTGATGGTGTGTGGACGGGCTTTAACAGTAGTTGGGATGTAGATTCATCATATAATTGCTCTAACTGGTCTAGTAGCTCATTCCTCCAAGCTGGAAGACTAGGTTCTCCAAAATTAACATCCGTTGGAACTTTGGGAACTAGTAATTCTGGTTATTTTACTGGAAGCACCGCAAGTTGTAGTGGAAGTAAAAAACAAATATATTGTGTTCAGCAACCACAATAGTAATGCACATTTTTAGATAAGCGATATACGAAAACGTCTATATCGTAAAAAGTTTAACGTAACGTAAAATCATGGCAAATGAGAATATTAAAGAGTTAATTTAGCTGATTGAACACTATCTAAACTCACCTTAGTTATTATCTGAGATTTTTTGACTATTTTTTATTTGAGGAAAATAAATGAAACAACAAAATAAATTGAAATTGTTACTTCCAGCATTAGCGGTTGGAATGTTATCAGCCTGTGTAAATTCTGGTAGTTCATCAGATTCCGGTAGCGATAGTGGTAATAGCGGTGGTGGAAATATTCTGTCTGATGCTATACCTGGTGTATATATTAGTCAAACATCAACCATGCCATTAACTGGTGCTGGAGGACAAAGTTTTTACTTGTCAGTTAGTAACGATACAGATAAATCCGTGTCTCTTGCAAGCGTTTCAGCTACATCAGCTGGCAAAACTACTTCGAGCGGAACTAAAACGGACTATTACAATGCTGCGGGATGTCATGCTCTAGGTCCAAAACAAAGCTGTTTAATTGAAGTTACACCCCAAAAAACTGCGAGCAATTTCGTATTAAATACTAGCTTCAAAGATGCCAATGGTAAAGCATATGACTCACATCAGCTTGTTCAATTTGGTGATGTTGCTTCAGTTTCTGGCTTTAAAGTAACTAATAATAACTTACAGGTTGTTAAAAAATCTAGTCAATCATTCCAAGTTGCAATCCCATTTGTGCTTGATAATGACTATACAAGCTTAACGGTGAAAAGTAATATTCCAACTCTTCAACAAAATTTATTATGTAATAGCAATAGCTATAGCAAAAATAGCAGCTGTACCGCAATCCTGACTTTGCCAGGTGGTGATTATTTAGACAAGATTGTTATTAGTGGAACAGAAAAATCGATGCTCAAACAATCTATTCATAAACATGCTTTAAATTCAAACTCAGCAAATGCTGCACTTGCTTCGGTAATGTTAGGCGCATCAAGTGGTTCTGTTGCCAATATCATCCATAATGGTTATAACCTGCAATTAACAACAGGCAGCACCAAGTCGTTTGATCTTTTAAATACGGGCTTGGCAGATACGAAAATAACAGCAATAACGCCATCATCAACATCAAGCGTAACAATCAAGCAGGCAAGCAGTACTTGTGCTATTGGCACTACTTTAACTAGTAATGGTAGTTATTGTACTCTAGCTTTAGATACTACAGTAACTAAGAATAATGCTAATGCAAATGTAAAAATCTCATTTGAGGATGGAAGCTATAAAATAGTTAACCTAGTTGAAATCGCTGCTAATCCAGCACCTGGTCTATCGATAACCCCAAATGGAAACTTATTAAATACATCAATTGCTGGTGGATCTCAAAATTTAACTATTACGATTCAAAACAATGGTAATACCCCAATGAATGACATTGCATTTGGTCATCTTCCGAATGGATTTACTCTACGCGCATATGATCCCTCAAATGGTGTTACATGTAAAACCGATGGTACACAATCTCTGGCAAAGAATGACTCATGTACAGTAGTTGTAAATTACAAACCAACCACAGAAACTTCATTAAAATATGTAGATTTCTATGTAACCGCTCAATATGCAGATACTAAAACGGGTAATCCTGTTAGCTATACAGATAACACAACATTTGAATATAGCGCTAATAATAATCAAGCTACTCTTAGTCTTAGTGTTAATAGCGTTAATCAACAGTTTGGTTCATCTAATCCTGTTACGTTTGCAACAATCAATGCAAATAATACAGACTATATAGAAAGTACCTTTACACTAACTAATACTGGTTCAGATATAGCAGCAGAAGTTAAGTTTGATACCACACCCCTAATAGCGCAACCAAGTGTTAGTATTGTTAGTAATGATTGTTCCAATGTTAATTTAACGGCGGGCTCATCTTGTTCAGTAACAGTAAAATATGGTCCAGTTCAAGCAGCGAATGCAACAAGCATTTCAGATGTAATTGTTCCTGTTAGTTATAGAAAAAATACATTGTCCGATACGGATGTATCAAGTAATAATCTCTACTTAAACTTTTCGTCAGTAGTATCAGCGATAATTACACCAGTTAATACGCCAGTATTACCAGATCCAGCTACAACTCCTGGTTTAACTCAACCTACTCCTGGTGTTAATACTTATGATTTAATAATGACTCCAACTAATCCAGTAACAATTAAGTATACTTATAAAAATACGGGATCTGAAACAGCTAGAAACTTTAACGTTGATATCACTACCGCTGGTGGAAACCTTGGCATGCTAGTTGATTCAAGCTCTAATGATCATTGCCCAACTGGCATTGAGAAGCGTGATTTAGCAGTTGGCGAAACTTGTGAGTTAACCTTACAATATATTGACAGTGCATATCTAGCTGCATTCGGTGGTGTTAATTTGGTTGTTTATCGTCCAGGATATTCATATACCGATACCTTAACTAAGGTTAACGTAGTACCTGCAGATACAACAACACCTACAACGTTAAATTCCATCAATTGGGCAACAGTACAATCTAGTGATGCAACGGGTGTAGCAGGCGCAGTAAGATTAACGTTTGACCTAAGTAATTATAATAGCACAATAGTACCCGCAACTATCGCAGATGGTGCTGTTACGGTAACCCTGCCGAAACTTGCAACACAAGGATTTACTGCTACTTCTAATACATGCGTGATAGCATCACCCGATACTTCTTGTAGTATTGATCTAACATATAATACTGCTATACCAGCTACTACTCATTATATAAGCTGGAGTGCAGCACCCGCAAATGGCTCTGCTACACCACTCACAGGAACAGCAACAGTAACTACACCATAAATAAATAACGTAAGTTTTCTCTCCCTCTCTCTCTAAAGCCGCACCATGATTAAATTAGGTGTGGTTTTTTTTCATTATATTATTAATCTTATTTTAGACACTCTTCAAGAAAATCAACCAAAGCCTGTTCTGGCTTAGTTAACATTTGTTGGCGACAAATAAGATAGCATGGTAACTCACGAAAAGAATATTCTGGTAATATCGGGATTAATTCACCGCACTCCAGCTCGTCTTTGATAAGCGAGTCCCAAATCATAATTATATAATCGCCACTGGTTGCCATGCTTGCAACTTGCATCATTCCACCGCTATATAGGCTAGCTTGATAATTAAAGATAAATTGATCACCAGTAGCAAGATTAGTAACTTCATAATTTTCAAGTTTTTGAGAGGTAACAAAATCAGTTTGCCCAACTATACGGTGTATTCTTAGTTCCTCAATGTTTGTTGGTAAGCCATAGCGCTCAATATACTTAGGAGCAGCATATAAACGCAAATGAAAAGTATTTACCTGATTAATTTTACTACTTGCAGATCTCGGTGCCAGATTAGTTATCGCCAAATTATAATTATCTACCATCATGTCTACTTTATTTGGAGTATAAACAATAGTAAGCTCAAGTTTAGGATATTTTTGCATAAATTGCGGAATTTTAGGGGAAATAAGCTCACGCGCTATAGCTGGGTGAAGGGCGATTCTGAGTTGTCCTGAAATATCTTGAAAATCCTGAGTTAATTCATGAATTTTATTTTGAATGTTTTGTTCATGTTTGCTAAAGCATTCATAAAATTCTTTACCACTATCGGTTAATTCAAAATTCTTAGATGTTCGAGTAACTAGATTTACTCCCAAACGATCTTCTAACTCTTTAACCCGACGTGATAACGTTGGCTGAGAAACTTCTAAAATCTGTGAGGCTTTAGAATAGCCACCCGCTTGAGCTACTTTAACAAAAATAAAAATATCATCATACATAGTGAACCTATCACTTTTCTTGAGAGTTAGTTAAAGCTGCATTAATTGATTGTTCCAGAAAGCTAGCAAATGTTTTCTCTAAATTACTTAATAATGGCTGCGCATAAATCAAGTAACAAGGTAAATCATGAAAATAATAATCAGGTAAAATTGCAACTAAGTTATTATGTTTTAACTTTTCTTTAACTACCGGTAAATAATCCCATGCACTAACAATGAACTCACCGCTAGTTGCCAATTCTACAGTTTGAAATAAGGATTCTGCGTAAATTTGTGGTTCTAGTTGCAATAATACTTGGCTGTCATCATTTATATTTTTAAGGGTATAGGTTTTAACTGGTTCACCGCTATCACTATCTAAATATCCAATAATACGATGTTTTTCCATTTCTTGTGGTGAAGTTGGCAGCCCATATTTTTTTATATACTTAGGTGATGCATATAAGCGCTGGTGAAAAGTCGCAATTCGTTTAATAATACTATTTTGTGATTTAGGCATTTTGTCACTAACAGCAATGCTATAACCACTTTTAACCATTTCTAGTTGCTGTACAGCATAAGCTATATTTATTTGTACCTTAGGATAGCGAACGGCAAAATCAACGATCTTAGGATTAATTAAATGAGTTGTAAATGCAGGATGTAACGCAATATTTAACAAACCAGATAGTTCTCGATCTTTATGGCGAATTTTTTCAATATCATTTTGCAGTAATTGTTCATAATTAGCAAATTCAGCATAGATTAATTCACCAAAAGGCGTCATTTCCATGAAATGAGTATCTCGCTTGAGAATTTTTGCTCCAAGCATGATTTCAAGTTCTTTAATTCGACGAGAAATGCGTGACTGACTAGTATTTAGTTGCCGCGCAGCACTGTTAAATCCTCCGTATTTAACAACTTGAATAAACAGAAAAATGTTATCATACATTATTTGCCCCAACTAAATTGATAAGCCACATTCTAGCATAAAAATTTAATCATTCACTGAAAAAGACCCGCAATGAGAAAATAGCATATGAAATTTTTTATGATATGAACAAAAAACTTATCCCCGTTAAGCAGCGGAAAACATTAAATTTTGCATTTTGTACTCGGACTCAGGAAATCCAGCTGGTTAAATTACTAAACCATGTGAGCAATCAGAAAATTTATAGTATAATTTGCAACTAATAAAATTTTTAGCATAATGTTAGGCTTACTATGCATATTTTTTTTGAACAACATCAGATGGTTCTTTATGGTTTTTTGATATCAATGGGCTTTTTAGCTGGTTTTATTGATGCTATTGCTGGTGGCGGTGGATTAATTAGTGTACCTGCATTAACGCTTACGGGGATGCCTATCCCGCTGGTATTAGGTACCAATAAATTACAAAGCAGCATCGGTACAAGTATTGCAGTTTATAAATATTATAAAGATGGCTTGATAAATTTTCGTACGGTTTACCGTGGCTTAGTTATGGGGTTTATTGGTGCTTTTGCTGGTGCTACCTTGGCAAATCATATGTCCAGTCAATTTATGCGTTATATTGTACCGTTTTTAATGTTACTGGTATTTATTTTTAATCTGTTTAATAAATCATTAGGTGTCAAAGAGGGTAAGCAGCGAATGGGCGAGCTGGCTTTCTTTTCAATCTTCGGTTTTATCTGGGGGTTTTATGACGCTTTCTTTGGACCTGGAGTTGGCAATTTCTGGATAATTTCAATTGTATTTTTCTTAGGCTATACATTTTTAAATGCATCTGGTTATGCTAAGGTATTGAACTTAAAGAGTAATTTATTTTCCTTGGCTATTTTTCTATATTATGGTAAAGTCCATTTTATAATGGGTTTGCTAATGGCGTGCGGATCATTATGCGGTGGTTATTTGGGCGCTAAAATGGTTATTTTGCGCGGTTCAAAATTAGTCAGACCATTTTTTATGATTATTGTTGGGATTAATATTGTGGTGTTATTTTATCAAATGATATTTAGCAGCGGTGGAAGTTTGGGTTAATTTACAAAAAAGGATGTAATGATGAAAGATTATAAAATCAGGATGTTAGTAGTGAGTACAGTTTTTTCTGTTTTACCATTATTTGCACATGCCGCAGAGGCTAATTTAAAAGAACGTAATATTGTGACTACGGGGCATGCTCAAGTTTTTATTCCTGAGACAGTGGCAACTACGCAACTGGCGATTAATGAAACTGGTAGAAATGCTGATGATATTCAGAAAAGTGTTCGAGTTAAAGCTGATAAATTAGTTAAGGCTCTCAAAGCTGCGCAATTGACAACGAGTATTGAGACAATTTCTTTTAGTGTTAACCCACAATGGTCATATCCAAATGGTGTTGCTAAACTGGATGGCTATTCAGCTAACTATAGTCTCCAAGTCAAGTCTTCATTGACAGATGCAGGTAAAATTATTGATTTAGCAATGGATAATGCTACAACTAGCGTTAATGGGCCAAGCTTGTCGGCAAGCGATAAAGAGCGAAGCGCTGCTGAGCTAGAAGCGATTAGACTTGCAAGCTTGGATGCCAAAAAACAAGCGGAAGCGAGTCTTAGTGCGCTTGGCTTACATTCAACTCAAGTAAAGCAAATTACTGTAGTTAGTGTCGGTAGCCATAATCAACCACAGCCGCGCTATGCAATGAATATGGCTAAGTTTGACGCTCAATCCGCTCCAACCACCCCAATTGAAGGTGGTAAAGAGGGGATTAATGCAGAAGTTAACCTAACGATTGGTTATTAATCAATCCCAATTAATAGTCTCGATTAAATGATTTTGATTGGTATAGATACAAACATCACCAGCAATCTCTAGGGATTTTTTTACGATTTGTTCTGCACTTAAGTGCTCGGTATTATCTGTGAGTGCTTTTGCTGCAGAATAAGCGTATGATCCACCTGAGCCAATTGCTGCGATATTGTATTCTGGCTCCAAGACATCTCCAGTACCTGTAATAATCAAGCTGTGCTCTTTATCGGCAACGATGAGCATTGCTTCTAATTTTTGTAACATGCGATCAGTGCGCCATTCTTTAGCTAATTCAACTGCTGAACGCATTAATGCTCCATTGTGCATTTCTAATTTAGCTTCAAAGCGTTCAAAAAGAGTAAATGCATCGGCAGTCGCTCCAGCAAAACCTGCAATTACCTGTCCTTTATACAGGCGACGAATTTTGCGCGCGGTTGATTTAATTACTACATGTCCTAATGTTACCTGACCATCGCCACCTACTGCTACTTGATTACCTTTGCGTACTGCTACAATGGTTGTACCGTGAAATTGTTCCATATTGATTCCTTTTGATTCGCGAAATGCTAAGTGATTATAGCCTAATTATGCTAAAATATAAGCCCTAAATCTATTTATTCAATAGTTATTTTGTAATTTAAGGAAAATAAATGTTAAAAATTACTTTGCCGGATGGTTCAGTACGCGAATTTGAGAGCGCTGT
>SSGY01000088.1 GCA_008017145.1 Neisseriales bacterium | reverse complement strand
ACTTTGATACCGTCTTTATCTTTACGGAATATCCCAGCCTTGGTTTTTTGTCCAAGCGCACCAGCTTTAATTAGTTTATCTAACCACTCAGGGATAAGATAACTATCTTCAAATCCGTCTTTACATTTAGCCATCATGGTTTCAACTACATGTACAAATGTATCCAAACCAACAACATCGGCAGTCCTAAACGTTGCAGATTTAGCACGCCCCAAGTTTTTGCCAGTTAATTGATCTACAACCTCAAAAGGAATATTAAATTTCTCGGCATATTCTAAGACTGCCATCATCGAGAAAACGCCAATTCGGTTTGCCACAAAATTAGGGGTATCTTTGGCTTCAATTACGCTTTTGCCAAGCCCGCTAACTAAGAATGTTTCGAGCGCGGTTAAAACTGCCTTTTCAGTTTTAGAGCTTGGGATTAGCTCTATTAATGGCATATAACGCGGTGGATTAAAGAAGTGAATTCCGCAAAAATGGGAATGAAGTGACTCAGGCACACTATTGGCTAGTTCTTCAACACTGAGCCCGGAAGTATTGGTTGCAACAATTGCATGCGGATTTAGATAGGGTGCGATTTTATGAAATAAGTCAACTTTCCAGTCCATGCGTTCAGCAATCGCTTCGATAATCAAGTCACATTCCGTTAATAAATCCAAATTATCATCATAATTAGCTACACTCAAATATGCAAATGATCTAGCAGAAGCGACTGGATTTGGTTTTAATTTAGTCAAATTAGCTAGCGCTTTATCACCGATCGCGTTTGCTGCTCCGTCCTTAGCTTTTAAATCAAATAATATTACAGGGACTCCAGCATTAGCAAAATGCGCCCCAATTTGTGCTCCCATCACCCCAGCACCGAGAATCGCCACCTTACGTATAAATAAATTTTCACTCATAATAAGAACCTCCATTTTGAAATACTCTAACTCTCACAACGGCATATTGCTTTGTCATTCAATGAAGAAAGTGTACAACTGGATTGTAGCAGATAACACTGGTAGTTACATCATGCGATGCAGCAGAAAAAATCAGCTAATTGAAGACAGGATTCCAAGGCTTAAAAATGTAAAAATAGCTGTTAATAATTATAAGATAATATTGTTTGCATAAAAAAGAAATCGCCGCCATTAACCAAATCTGAGGTGGGTGCAATTCCGTAATCAGCTTCCCAATGAACGATTAAACCACGCGGAGCCCCTTCGGGCACCCATTTGATATCAAGATCCCACTCCTGCATTGGGCTTACAGTATTAAATTGCTCATATGCAATTTCAATTTTAGTATGACTATCCCCGGGTATCGGCCGGAAAGTAGTTGCTGCACGCCATGAATTACCAGCTCCCTGCTCAATCAATCCTGCACCAAGCCCAGACGTATATAAGGGATCATTAACGATTGTAAAAGTATATGGCGAAATAAAGCCACCACCATAAAATGAACTCTGTTGACCATACATACCATCATAAGATAACTCAGCTTTAAACCATTCATCATAACTATAGGCAATTTTGGCACCACCCAAATAACTATTTACACCACCGTAACCAACTAACTCTGGAACAGTATTTGCCATACCCCAAGTATTCTGATTCCCAACCTGTACTCCAAAATTAAATTTGTTACTGCTATCAAGATGTACTTGATAATTTGAATCAACATATAGGGTATTGGCATATTCGGAAAAACTGTAACCCCACAGATTTAGATTATAATCTGCCGATGGTTTATAAATCGCACCAAAAGCTAAACTTCCATCACTCCCATAACCATTTGGTATTACTTGTTGCAAACCTGTAGATGGACTACGAGTAACAAAGTTTCCATAGCTGGAATTATACATTGTGTCCTGATTAAAGCTATTAGAGCCCATTTCCTGATAGGCATTGGTACCAATCGCAGTTAGACGCCAGTTATCAGTCATTTGATAATTAACCAGTACCCCCTGAAATGTTCCTGATACCAACATTGCATCATCATAAGAGTTCATCCACGGTGTTTCAAGAAAAATCCAGCCACCATCAACCTGAACATGATTGGGTAACTGATACTCAAGATAAAGCTCGGATGGCGTAACAACTTGTTGGTTCGGTAATAATGCATAAGAAATATCACCTGACAAATAACGATAGCCGGGCTGCAAAAACGGATTAACGACTTCGAGCATACCACCAAGAGCAAAACCATCGACATGCCCTGATTGCATAAATAAGTTTGCACCATAAGCATAGTTATTATTGGGCACATTAAGTACAGCCCAACTCGCTAACCCAACAGCATTATACGTACCATTAGTAAAAAACTGTTCCCATAACCCTTTGTTTTGAATATCGCTCTCAGTAACAAAATTTCGTCCACCTACGCTGATTTGATTATTGTATGGATTTTGAATATAATTATTTACCGAAATGTAATCATCAGCCACAGCAACAACGGAAGAATTCAAAAGCAAGATAAATAGTAACCACAAATTTTTCATAAACAGCCCGGTTAATTAGAGTAATTGTAAAGTAGTTATCGTAGCCTACAACAACTCAATTTGTCTAGCAAAACCTATACATCCAAAATAAAATCGTTGCTATTTGCTGCACTTTATCATTCTAGCCAGTTTATTGCTTTATCTGTAGAACCTGAATTTAATCACCGATACTAACAAATCTAGTAAAATAGGCGTTTAACTAACACAATTACAGAAATATCATGAAAATCAAATCAACAACTATAATCACGATCGCCTTATTAAACTTAATTGGAATAGGACAATCTGCATTCGCAACAGAATCAATTAAAATAAAAAATATTGTCGTCGGGCCGCAAGCTGGAGATAGTAGCAGTAACTTCTCAATCAGAATAACCTTCGTTAACCGTAGCAATAACCTGAATGATTGGCAATTTGGATTTTATATGCCACGTAATTTCCGCCAAACCAGCCAAAGTAACCGTAAACTAAACATGCAAATTTGTGAAACTGCAACTAAGCACTGCAGCCAGCTTAAATATCAAAAAGCAAATTTTACTGATAATGATCTGAGCACTGTCTTTACTACTATAGTAGCACCGAAAACTGATTTTATTCTGCACAAAGGCAAGAGCTACACAATCAGTTTATTGCATAACAGCTCACGCGGGCCGCTAAACTATTCCTCACTACCGCAAAATTTATTCCTACGCACACCAGATAGATTAATCAATATCGCTACAAGCCCACAAAACTATCAAATAACCAATTTTAATGCTGGCATCGCAGAATCACAAACTCAGAAGCGTATCCAAGACAACTGGAATAATTCGGCCACGAATAATGAAAGCAGCTCAATCATTATTCCGACCCCTACCCAAATTATCTATAATGACGAATCTGGCAAATTTATACTGAATCAACAATTAGTAATTCATGATTTAAGTAATAACTCATCAGCACAAACTGAGCTGTGGCTGCAAGCATTACAGCTAGATTTAAAAATTGAAGCTAAGATAGATAAGAAAAACGCTAAGGACGGAATCATTTTACAGACAGCCCGCAAGGATACTAACTCAAGCCCAGAAGCATATCGTTTAAAAATTACGCCAACACAGATTATTGTTCAGGCTAGTAACCCGGCTGGCTTTTTTTATGCGTTGCAGAGCTTGCGTCAGTTATGGTTTAAACAAAGCAGTTTACCATTGCTAACCATTGAAGATACCCCACGCTTTAAATACCGCGGAATTTTGCTCGATGTTGCCCGTCATTACTTTACTCCCGATCAGATTAAGAATTTTATCGACATCATGGCAACAGCTAAACTAAATACCTTACATTTGCATCTATCGGATGATGAGGCATTTAGGCTTGAATTAGCAGACTATCCAGAGCTTACAAAAATTGGTGCTAGCCGAGGACTTGGTTTACCGATTGGGCCACTATCTTGGCCGCAAAAAAATCTCTCCCAAGCCAGCGACAAATTACCCGATGCGGGCAGTGTTTATTCAGGTAGCTACTCTAAAGAGCAGATTCAGGATTTGATTAGCTACGCTAACTTGCACCAAATCACAATTATTCCCGAGATAGACATCCCAGGGCATTCACGCGCACTCATGAAAGCATTACCAGATAGCTTTCATGAGGCTGGAGATAATTCTGAGTATGCAGGCTATGGTAATAACAGCATCCCAGTTTGTGAGTTTAATAGTGACTCCGCACTAGGACAAAAATTCACTGCAGATTTAACTAATATCCTCACCCAGACAGCTCAATTATTTAACCAGCAGACTACTCTTTATGCGATAAATAATGAACTAAGTATTGGTGGAGATGAAGTATTTAAAGGAACATGGGATGATGCACCTTCTTGTCAAACTGCACCGTGGAATAAAATGACTTCGTTACAAAAAGAGCACTACTTCTTGGATATGCTCAATGACAATCCTCCAATTAGCCAACTCAAGCTCTCAGGCTGGCATGAGTATGTTCTGACCCATGATGGGCAAATTAATTCTAAACACAGCATTAAACCTAGTGAAACTGGACATGTCTGGGTTTGGGGTAAAAGCAGTGAGGTGCAAAGTAAAGCAGTCACACTGGCTAATAATGATTATCCAGTAATTTTGGAATATGCTGATTATTCCTATTTTGATATGACTTATACTCCACAGTTAAAAGAACCTGGGTTTTACTGGGCAAGTAAGCTGGGTGATACCGATGCTAGCTTGAGTATTGCGATTGCTGCGACTAATACTCAGCACCAAAGTAACAAGCCTGATAATATCATTGGCTTGGAAGGCGCACTCTGGACAGATGTAATACCAGATTATACCCAGCTGCAATATATGGCATTACCCAAGCTTGCAGGTCTAGCCGAAGCCAGCTGGAGTGCGGAATCAGTGACGGATATCGGAGGCAAACCTAATTGGCAATCATTAAGCTATCGACTAGGATGTGGTAAAGAAGGATTTTTAGCCTATTTGAACTCAGTTTACCAAGCTAATTATCGTGGCTATCCAAATGGGATAGAACAGGAAGCACCAATGCTATGTAATGCAGCAAATAGTGTTAACCCCTAATTACTGAATAAGTATTTAGTGCCCCCTTCAAGCAAACCTCAAAATATAATCAATCAGGTAATTTTTGAGGTTTGCTTAATTCGCTCTCAGCAGCATAACCAACCGCTAACGCCTGATAAACTTCAACTATTGCATCTAATTGCTGTGATTTAGCCTGTAAAAGACTCAAGCCAGCATTATCGAGATTCAGTTTGGCTTGGAGCACATTATTCATCGGAGAATTACCAGCTTTAAATTGAACCTGATTTACTTTATAATAATCATTGGCATATTGGTACGATTTATAAGTTTCAGCATATACTTTATCCATGTTTTGCTTATTAGTTAAACTATTATCAACATTTTGAAATGCTGATTTAACCGTCTGCATATAGCTGTAATACTGAGCGTAATAATCACCTTTTTCCGCCTTAACTCGCTCATAAGTACTAGCATCCAGAATCGGCATACTCGCCATCGCACTACCCATCCAAAAGCCAGTACCGACGTTAAACAGATTGCTCAATGCTTCAGATATACCGCCAGCAAAACCAGTTAGACTAATCGTTGGAAAAAATTGCGAATTAGCTAATCCGACATTAGCATTGGCAATTTTTAGACTATCTTCAGCTTGAATAATATCTGGACGGCTTTTTAAAACTGACGACGGAATATTCGCTGGAATAATGTTATCCGTTATTAGCTTATCAATTGATCCATTCGTAACAATCGGACCAGGGTTTTGGTTGATTAATACCCGCAATGCATTTTCAGTTTGTGAAATAGAATTTTCAATTGCAGGTATCTTTGCTTGATAGGTCGTTATTGCCTGATCGTAAGTTGCAATAGTACCTAAATCTGCCGCACCATTTTGTACCTGAATCATTTCTAAACGACGTAATTCTTTCAAATCTGCAATCATCTGCTGTTGGAGTAGCAATTGCTTCTTCTGTGCCAATAAAGTAAAATATCCGCCACTCACCTGTCCTATAATAGTCAGACGAGTTGCATTATATATCGCTTGTTGCATATCCAGTGTCGCTTTAGCCAATTTAGTCTGATTAATATTGGCAAAAACATTAAAACTGTAAGTCGGCATAAAACCACCATACAAGCCGCTAAAATTAGAGTTGGCTAAATTGCCCGATTGCACAGCTGGATTGGCAGCCAATACGCCTTGAGGAGTCAAATTAGTTGCCCAGCTATTACCCGCAAAGCCACCACCAACACCGTTCAAAGTAGGAATCCAAGCATATTGCGCTGCTTTCAAACTCGCCTGCGCTTTCATAATATTACCTTGGGCAACCTGAATTTGCGCATTATTAGATAATGCCAAAATAATCAATTGATTCAATACTGGATCATTAACTTTTTTCCACCATTGTAGCTGACTATAATCGGTAGTGCTTGATTCAATGTTGCCAGACTCAATTTTAACCCCGCTTCGGGTGGCAGTAGGCGCATCTATAGTTGGCTGATGATATGAAGGCGAAAATATTCCGCAGCCACTAAGCGTTGCGATTGTTGCAGTTAAACTAATTGCTGAAATTTTTCTCATGATAAATCCTTGTTTCTATTCTTCTTATTTGGTAGTATCAATTTCAACATCAGCACTAGCGCCAACCCGTAATGGAAATTGTGTATTATTTTCTACTTTAATCCGAATAGTAAAACGTTGGGTAACTTTAACCCAGTTCCCGGTAGCATTTTGTGGGGGAAGTAATGAAAAAGTAGTTCCGCTCGCATAACTTAAACTTTGTACAACACCCTTATAATGAGCATGTTTATACATATCTAGCTTAACATCAACAGCTTGTCCTTCTTTTACACGTTCCAGATCAGTTTCTTTAAAATTGGCATCAATCCACCAACTATCATTATCAACTAGCCCAAAAACCTGTTGACCTACTCCTACGTATTGCCCTTTTGTTAAATACATATTTGAGACAAAGCCATTAACTGAGGATACTACATCAGTATACCCAACATTATTTTTGGCATTTGCTACCTGTGCCTTAGCTTGGCCAACCTGTGCATTAGCCGCTTCAACCAAAATTTTGTCTTGCGCCAAAGTGTTTTCTGCTTGAACTAATTGAGCTTTTGCCTGAGCAAATTGAGTTTGATAAGTTTGCAGATTTTGGGTTGACGCCGCATTTTGCTTATTCATTTCAGTATAACGTTCAACTTGTGCTAATGCATTGGTATAGTTTACTTTAGCGCTAGCTACATTAGCTACTGCCGTACTGATTTGAGCTTTAGCATTATTTGCTTGCTGAACTGCATACTGTAAAGCCTGTTGCTGTTGGTCTAATTGTACGCTATAGTCAGTTGGTGCAATTCGAAATAATACATCACCTTTATGGACAAACTGATTATTCTTAACTAGAATATCTTCGATATAGCCATTAACTTTAGGCGCTACATTAACCAAGTTTGCATTTACATATCCATCATCGGTAGAGGGGTATTTTTCAGAGTGCTCAAAATACCAATACACACCACCACTAACTACTGCGATTAACAATGCGCCACGAGCAATAATGCTAATTTTCTGTTTATCCATTTATTATCCATCCTCTAAATTTTTTATAACTAGTTTTTGATTTTATGTGTTTTTGCAAACTAATGCGCATGAACTTTAATAATGCCTTTGGGTGGCTTAGCTAAGAACATCGGCAACAAACAAAGAGATAATGCCATGATACCGCCCAAGTAGAAAAGATTTATATTTGCAATCAAAAAGGCTTGAGCTTGTACTTGCTGCGACAAAATTGTTACCTGTTTTTGGATAGGCATTCCTTGCAATAATCCATTTTGCATCTGTTGTACTGCATTGTTAAAAGGCGTTATATGTGTCGATAAATCATTCCATGAGATTTGTTCATTACGGCTTAAAACTGTCGAAGCAATTGAAGTACCGACTGAATTGCCAATATTTCTAAAGAAATTAAATACGCCACTAGCATCGTTACTCAAAGCTTCAGTTACACCAGTAAATGCCACTTGTAGCAATGGAGTGAAAGTCATCGACATACTAAGACCAACAACCGCACAGGTTAGTAATTGAGTGGATAGACTCCAGTTGGTACCAAAATGTGTTTCTATCCAACAGCCACCGCTAAATAAGAGTAGCCCGCTAATAAGAATAATCCGTTTATCAAACTTACTGCATAAAATACTGCCTAAAATGCCACCAAAAACAGCGCAGACACCACGAGGTGCGGTTATATATCCGGCAATATCGACTGGAAAGTTATAGCCTTGTTGTAAGAATGTTGCATAAAATGCCATACCAGTAGTAACTGCAACCATAAACAGAAATACAATGGCACAAGATATAACAAAGTTAGAGTTTTTAAAAAGTTCAAAACTAACTACCGAGCGCCCGAGTATTCCACGCCAAACAAAAAATGTGATGAAAACCAAGCCAACACAGAGACAAATAACCATTAAATGCGAATTAAACCAATTAAGATTATTTCCCTCATCGATGAAGTACTCCAGAGAACCAAAGCCAATTGCCATAAATGCAAAACTAATTGAATCAAAATTAACCTTAGTTGTAACTGTTTCTTTCATCCAAAAAAACACGATCAAAAATGCAACTAAACAAATTGGTACATTTACAAAAAATATGCATCTCCAGCTATACGCATTTACTAAATAACCACCAGCTAATGGACCAATAATCGGACCCAATACAACTGTCAGAGTCATTATACTCATCATCTTGGGTTGTTCTTCTTCATCAAAATTACCCACAATATAACCTTGTGCCATTGATGGTAAAAATGCACCGCCAATTCCCTGAATTAAGCGAAAAAGAACCATTTCATTCAAGCTGCTGGCAAAACCGCAAAGCACTGAGGATATCCCAAAAACAAGTGTAGACAATAAAATTGTTTTTTTACTACCTAATCTTGAGCTAACAAATCCAGTTGTCATAATGAAAACTGCAGCCGCTACAATATAACTCGTCGTTACCAGCGAAACTTCTTGGATATTACACCCCAGCGCACCCATAATGTGGGGAATTGCGACTGCTACAATCGTCAAATCAACGATTTCTGCTAAAGCCAATAAGCAAACGGCAATAGCAACGATAGATCGAGGTTCTAACCAAAAACCTTTTTTCATATAAAACAGTCCTTTGTGTATAATCGGATAGTAAAGTGATATATTTGTTGTATTTGATAAAATGCATCCGCAGAAACTAATTGCACCAAGAAACAAGTTCTTGAGCTACCATCTCATTTGGAGTTTTAAATCCAAATTTCTCTCGCGGACGATTATTTAAACAATCCTGAATCCAAGCCCAATATTCATTTGGTATCGTCTTGAAATCAGTTCCTTTAGGAACAAAGTTCCTGATTAGTCTATTGTGATTTTCTACTAATGCTTTATCTGTTGAACAATAAGGTCTAGCAAAATAAACACCACATCCTAATTTTTTT